>JABMQX010000033.1 GCA_013203085.1 bacterium
ACACCGGATAGCTCACCTGCTTTCATATCCTGTGCATCCTGTCATGCTGTCAAAGGAGCTCCTTCGAATTGTGTGCTTGACTTTTCAGGGGCCTCGCGGTTGAATCGTTTCGGAAGTCAAGGCAGCCGCGAAATGGAGGAAAAGCCATGGCTGTCAAGGCGGGTATCAATACCGATAACTGGCGGTTGGAGAACCGACCGCTGGAGTTCTGCGTGAGGCGTACCGCGGAGCTGGGCGTGAAGCGGATCCAGTTCGACACGCTTCTCGGATTCGATTTCATCGAGGGGCTTGGGTTCTCGCCCGCAGTGAGTTTGGACACTGACCCGTTCGCGCTGCGGGACCTTCTCGAGCAGAACGATCATCCTCTCCTGAAAGTCAATTTCGATACCGGCAACAGCTTCATCTGCGGGCATGATCCAATGGAGTTCCTCAAAGCCGTTGTGGATATCAAAGCATCCGAACCGGGTGGCCTGTGTAGCAAGGAGGGTTTCACCGGCGCACCCGTCGAATCAATCGCCAGAGGTTGATTTTCGAAAAACAATGATTTTTGATTGATGAACGGAGTCCAAGAATCTGGACGAGCGCCGTGCAACTCAACATGGAGAAAGACGAATGCCTGAAAAAAAACCTCCAAACATTCTCCTGATCTTCCCGGACCAAATGCGCCGGCACGCCATGGGGTGCTCCGGGAACAAGCAGGTCAAGACACCCAACCTCGATAGGCTCGCCTCGGAGAGTGTTTACTTCACCAACTGTATCGCGAACTGCCCCGTGTGCACGCCAGATCGGGCTGTTCTCCTGACAGGAAAATACCCCCTCTCGAACGGGACTGTTGTCAACGACCTTCCTTTGTCAACAAAGCAGACGACCGTCGCCGAGGTGCTCCGCGACGCGGGCTACCGGACGGGCTACATCGGCAAATGGCACCTCGACGGCATCCCTCGCTCGAAGTTCACCCCGCCCGGGCCGAGACGGCAGGGGTTCGACTCCTACTGGGCGGCTTACGAATGCCATCACCAGTACTTCGGCACGAAGTATTACCTCGACACCCCGCAGCTCGTCCGTGCCAAGGGCTACGAGCCGGACACTCAGACCAATCTCGCCGTAGATTTCATTCGCAGGAACCGCGAAGGTCCTTTCTTCCTGATGCTGTCGTGGGGTCCGCCTCATACGCCTTACAGAGTTGTGCCCAAAAAATACCTGGACATGTACGATCCCGCAAGCCTTCAGCTTCGTCCGAACTGCCGCAACGCCAAGCGAGACGAGCTCGCCGGCTATTACGCCCACATCACCGCCCTCGACAACGACCTCGGGCAACTGATGCAGTGGCTGGATGGGCTTGAACTCGCCGGCAACACCATTGTCATTTTCACCTCCGATCACGGCGATATGCTCTGGTCCCACGGGCAGGTCAAAAAGCAGCAGCCGTGGGAAGAGTGCATCAACGTCCCCCTCATCATCCGCTATCCGCGAGTTCTAAAACGGCAGCGGTCGGACACCCTCATCGGCCTCGCAGACCTTGCCCCTACACTTCTCTCCCTCGCGGGTGTGCCGAAGCCGGAGGGGATGGAGGGACTCGATCTAAGCCATACAATCTGCGGGAAGAATGGACCGCGACACGAATCCGTCCCCATCATGGATATTGTCCCTGTGGATCAGGCGCTTCGCTGGGGTGGAAAAGAGTGGCGAGGTGTCCGCACACTTCGGCACACCTACGTCCGCCTGCAGGAGGGGGGGTGGCTTCTATACGACAACCTCGCGGATCCCTTTCAGCAAAACAACCTCATCAACGATCCGGGCCACAAGAAGCTGCGAGAGGAGTTGGAAGCAAAGCTACAGGCGTGGCTGAAGAAGCTGGGCGACAAGTTCTTGCTCGGCGAAGAGCACCTGGCACAGCTTGGACAACTCGACGCTTGGAAAGCCCGCGAGCGCCATTTCCACGGCGGCGGCAAGTGGTGAAATGACCTGTCCTCATGTCGCCCGGACCGCACCTCGTACTGCCTCCTCGAAACCACGGCCCCACGCCACGGCACTGAGGCAAGGAATCCGTGACTACTTCTGAGCCCGATGCTGTCGAATAGAACCTGACTGCGAGCTGCAGAGCAACAGATCCGCCGTTTGTCCTCCACTGTGGCAGCGCCTATTCATCCGCCCACGGCGACTGTCCGGCTGCCCGCGCTCCGCCAATCGCAAGTCTCCCAATCTCCTGACGAATCTCCCTCACGAGCCGCTCGACGGTCGTGACCTTCTCCAGAAGCACGGCTATGTTTCTCTCGTTCCGGCTGATCTCCTCTGCTCGATGGTTGACCTTCTGCTCGATGGAGCCGACGCGGCTGATCGTCATCGTGGAGACCACAGAGAAATACGCCACCACTATGCTCACGATGGTCACAAGCGACTTAATCACGATGTTTCTATTGTTTCCTGCCGCCATGGATCGCCTCGTTTCGGTACGGGCAGCTCATGCACGCCGCTGCCTTCTTGTACTCCACGCCCTGATACAGTTGACATTGGAATCCGTTTATCTTTTTGCCAATCACAGGGCAGTACCTTTTTTTCTCCCCTTTTGAACTCCGAGCATGAGCCATCTTTCTCTACCAGCCCACACTGTACTTGATCTCGCAGCTTCCGTACACGCTCGCAACGCCCGTCTCCTTCGCCGATACCTTCGCGTACTTCACGCCCGCTATCGGCACGTCAATTTTGAAACAATCGTACGTCCCCGGCGAGGAGAGAGCCTCGAAGGTGTAGCTCTTCACGGAGAGGGAGACCTCATTGTCGGTTTCACAGTAGAAAGTCGTCCCGTCCGCACTCAGCTCCACCTTCAGGACCACTGAGTTTCCATCTTCGCCGCTGCCCATGGCGTACTTCACAAGCAGGGAGAGAACTCCATAGTCCTCCACGTCAACAATTGTGCCCGGAACGAACGACCCCGTGAGCTGCGAACTTTCCCTGATCGTCCCGCTCCGCGTCTCCGCTCCTGCTATACGAGTTCTTACCGCTTCTTTCATCGTCATCCTCCTTTTTGCTTCTTTTTCTAAAAGAAGAACCGCCTTTGTCCTGTCCTCCTGGGCGCTCCGGTCGCTGTGCGGCGCGCGCCCTCGCCGCCCCGGCGATGTCCCAACTGTTGGGCGCCGGGGTCCCCCCTCCTGAATGTTCTTTTCCAAAAAGAACCAAAAGATTGAAAGTTGTGCCGTCAATGATTCTGAACCTATCTCACGCACCCGCCCATCTACAAGTCGGCGTCCGAAACGTTGTACGGGGTGCCGATGAGGTTTGTTATGTCCGTGTCAATGGCGCCGCTGTCCACGTTGAAACAACACTGATAAATCTTTGCCGAGACGGCGCCGCTTGCGTGGATGCATTCGTTCACCGAGCCGCTTTTTCTGACGATGCTCGATCGAATAACCATCCCCGTGATCCCCGCCGAAAGGGTGATGCCGTAGTTGCTTCCACCCGCGGAAATCTCGCTGCTTTGAGTTACAGTGCCGTTCGCCCCGCTCGAAACGTAGATTCCAACGCCGTTGCTCGAAATCTTGCAGCTCTCTATGACGCAATTGTCTCCTCCGCCACCGATGTTGATTCCGTCGAAAGCGACGCTGTTCTCGATCTCGCAATCCACGATCCTGGCCCCGTTGCCGCTGCAATGAATCCCGACCGACGTGCTCCCTATCCCGTTGTGCGAGATGCGGCACCTTCTCAGCTCTCCCGAAGCACCTATCTTCACAACGCCCCCGTCGGAACCCGACCCCGTCATCACGATGTCGAATCCTTCCACCGTCGCGTCCGCCGTTATGGATAGAACGTAACCAAGATCGGGCGGGCTGCCTGTGATTGTGACCTTTCCGACGGCTTTGAGGTGAACGGCTTTATTAACCACAAGCTCCGACGAACTCTGATCGTACGTCCCCGGATATACAAGAATCACGTCTCCGGATTGCGCCGCGGAAATCGCCGCGCTGAGTGTCGAGAAGCGCTTGCCCGATTTCGCCACTTCTATCGTGTTTTGAGGCCGTGTCAGGATCGCCGAAGGATTTTCTCCATCGTTCGCCAGTACGAACTCATCTTCGGAAACATCGTAGCTCAAATACGGTTCGTTCCCCTCTCCGGTGTTGGCGAGGATTTTCTTGTCAATCGTGTTGGAATCGTCTCCGATGCTGATGGTGTTCTTGTGGCGACCATCGGAATAATGTTCCTCTCCAACCGCGGCATCCAGAATATCGCTGTTGCCGTTGACTTCGTCGTCCCAGTCAACATCGCCTTTAGCTGGTTTCGCAAGGTTGAGATTGGCGGTGTATGTAGATGCCATTTTCCTTTCCTCCTTTTGTCTGATATGAGCCGTCGTCCCCGTTCCTTAGAGGCCGCCGTCTCGCTTGGTGACTCAGTACCCGAAAGGCAAAAGACCATAAGCCGACACGCCGAATCCGGGATAGTCGAAGCTCGGCGTGTATCGGACGCTCATGTAAATCTCCGTTCCGTAGATCGGCGGTTGACGCAGCTTCTCCTTGTGCCCCCAACTGTATTTCTTGATGTCGAACTTGCTCGAAGTGAACTTGAAGGCGATGCAGTTCCCGTTCAGGTTGTAGTAAGGCCTCAGGGCGTTCTTGATGTCCTGTTCGAGGTCCATGATTTTTCTCTGCGACCCGTCGTTAATGCTCCTGTCCGGATCGGATTCGATCATGTAGCCCGTGATCACCATCACGAAGGTCGCCTCTAACGGATAGGATTCGCTCTTCTCGATCACATCGCTCGGCTCGAGGGTGATCACCGTCCTCTTACTTGCGTCCAGATTGTCTCTTTCCCTCTCGTATATTCGGTTCACATAACTGCTCAGCACCGAATTGGCGGCAAGGATCGCCTTGACCTCATTGTAGATTTCCTTCGGTGTGCTCATCGCCTTTTCCCCTTTTTGCTTCTTTTTCTAAAAGAAGACTCGCCTTTTCCTTCGTTTCTGGCGCCTCGTCCGGGTCTGCGGGGCGCGCCGTGGCCCTGCCCCGGCACGCGCGATGTACTTGGCGCCGCCCCTGGCCGCGGGTGAATGTTCTTTTCAAAAAGAACGAAAATGCTCAAGCTCTGAAGATTTTCACGCCCCCTGTCTCCACCTCTTCCTCGAAGTCCTCCGCATCGCTATCTGTAGAAATATCGAACGAAAGGGACGACAACTTTTCCTCGAAAAGCCGCCGGTATTTCACAGACTTGATGTCGAAGATGTCTCCTTTATTCATCGAGAGCCAGTTGAAGATAAGGAAGAAAGTGTGCAGTACCGAGACCGTTTTCAGGTCCGCTTCGTCAACCGCATCGTTCATGCTCTTGTCACCATCCTTTATCTTCTGCCGAAGGGACTGCGGCAGACGCGTGAGGATGATTTCGTCAATAATCCTTTTCGACTCCGCGTGTTGGGTATCGAAACTGGTTGTCGGCGGAGTTGTCTCCGGCAGATGATTCAAGATGTCTGGCTCGTACGCGAGCAGGTCCTCATCAGAACTGTAGTTCGCCATTTCAGTTCTCCCTCCGTTGAAAAGATTTCGAGGGAGAGAGAAGCGGCTCCCCTTCATCGGGAAGGGGCCCGCCCACGATGACTTCCCCCTCGACCCTCGTGTCCTTCGGCCTAAACGATTCGATCATTTCCTCAATTCTCGCCAGCCTCTTCGCCAGCGAGAAATGCTCTTCGATCCATCTTCTGTACTCGCCGCTTTGATAGCTTCCGTCGTTCAGGGCTTGCCTCAGCTCAGCGGTGTTGCGATAGATGCCTGCCGGGCCGTAGAGCTCCTCTGCGCCGATCCAGGCATGAACCAGCGGCTTGATACCCTTCGCCATCGCCTCCAGAACCGCCACCTGCGTCCCTTCCCACAGGGAAGTTGACAGGATGTAGTTCTTATCCTCCAGGAAGGCGTTCACGTCCTCGACCCACCCGTAGAGACGAATGTTGTCCAGGCCGTTCACCCGAACGTAGTGTTCCCAGTAAGTGCGCAACCTCTCGTCCTGAAAAATCCCCGCGACGTGAAATCGGTAATCTCTCAACTGCGACGCAATCTCCAGAAGGAGAGGGACATTTTTCTTGTGGTTGAGAAATCCCACCCACGCGATGTCTCGCCCCTTCGCCCTCCTTCGGTAAGTGAAACGGTCCGGGTCAATCCCATCCGGGATGACTGAAACTCTCACGTCCCGGAGAGCCGGGAATCTCTCCAGCGAAAGGCGGCGGACGTGGTCAGCAACGAAAACCAGATCGTCCACGTTCGCCCAGTTGACCTCCCGTGGATGTTCGCTGAAGTATTCATAGCTCCTCAAAGTGCAGATGACCTG
>JABMQX010000349.1 GCA_013203085.1 bacterium
AAGCGTCGGGCGTGTGTGTCATTGTGGATGTCCTTCGCGCGAGCTCCTCGATTGCCACGGCCCTATCGAACGGCTGCACAGGTATCTACCCGGTCAAGGAGCCTTCCGACGCCTTTCCCATTGCAGACGGGGCGGGTGTCCTCGCGTGCGGCGAGAGAGGAGGAGTGAAAATCTCGGGCTATCACCTGGGCAACTCCCCGGCGGAATTCAGCAGGCAAGCCGTCAGGGGCAAGCGATTGGTCCTGTGCACGACGAATGGCACAGGGGCAATCCGAGCGGCCACAGGGTATTATCCCGTGTTCATCGGATGTTTTCTGAACGCTCCCGCGGTGGCGGCTCGTTTGGCGAGAGAAGAAAATAGTATGACAATCGTCTGCGCCGGGCGGGAGGGAAGTTTCTCAATCGAAGATACGCTCTGCGCCGGCATGATTTTGTCGGAGCTGGAGGGCGAAATGTCCGACGCGGCTGTTGCTGCGGTCTCGATTTTCGAACAGTACCAGGACCGCGTCGGCGAAGTGCTGTTGGAGTCGGAGCACGGGAGATTTCTCCAGCAGATCGGCTTCGCCGAAGATGTTGCGTACTGCGCGCGAGCGGGAGTTATGGATGTTGTTCCGGAAGTTTTCGCATCCAAGGAACCGCCCCCGCACGACCTTATCATCAAGGCGACACTTGACCCGGAGAACCTGGCGGAGGGAAAAACATGATTGATTTTCGCAGCGATACAGTAACGAAACCAAGCCCCGAGATGCTCGAGGCGATGATGAAGGCAGAAGTCGGAGATGATGTCCTTGGGGAGGACACCACCGCCAACCTCCTTCAGGAAAAAGTGGCGGCTTTGCTGGAGAAAGAAGCGGCGCTGTTTGTGCCCTCGGGGACAATGGCGAACGCTGTTGCGATCAGAGTCTGGGCAGAGCCGGGGGATGAAGTAATCATCCACAAGCTCTCGCACACTTACCTATATGAAACGGCGAGCGCCGCCGCTCTGTGCGGTGTGCAGTTCTGCCTGATGGATGGCGCCGGGGGCATCCTCGACCCGAAAGACGTCAGTGACGCCGTCCACGACCCCGAGAAAGACCATTTTCCGAGAACGCGAATGATCTTCATCGAGAACACTCACAACATAGCGGGTGGCTCAGTCTATCCCGTGGAGGTTGTCAAAGAGCTTTCGGAAGTGGCGAAGGAGAAGGGGGTGGTTCTGCACATGGATGGCGCGAGGCTTTTCAATGCGTGCGCCGCCCTCGGGGTGAAGCCGAGGGAATACACACGGTACGTTGATTCGCTCAGCATCTGTTTCTCGAAGGGGCTTGGGGCGCCAGTGGGATCGGCTATTGCCGGCAGCAGGGATTTCATCAAACGAGCCCACCGATTCCGCAAGATGTTCGGCGGCGGCATGAGGCAGATAGGCTATCTGGCGGCGGCAGCCCTGTATGCCCTCGACCACAACCTTCAGAGGCTTCCTGAGGATCACACGAACGCCCGCCTCCTGGCGGAAGCCATCAGTGAGCTGGATTGCTTTGATGTTGACCTCGATGCCGTTCAGACCAACATGGTCTTCTTCGACGTGGTGGCAGATGACCTGGACGCTGCCAGCGTGATCGGAATGCTTCTGGAGGAAGGAGTTCTCGTGGGGTCCATTACCAGGAAAAGAATCCGTGCGGTCACACACCTCGACATCAGCCGTCAGGACGTTCTTCAGGCTATTGAGGTCTTCAGAAAGCTCTTCTCAAAGACAGCCGCGTGATTGCCCGATAAGTCCGGGGGCAGGTTCGCCGAAACAGACGAGAAGAATCCTCGCTCATCTTCTCGTTCGGCTGCGGATTTCTTTGAGGTAGTGAACGTTCTCGAGGACCTTGCCGGTGCCGAGGGCGACGGCGCTGAGGGGATCGTCCGCCAAGTTGACGGGAAGCCCGGTTTCCTTGGACAAGAGCTTATCCAACCCTCTGAGGAGGGAACCTCCGCCGACCATCACGATGCCTCTGTCAACGAGGTCTGCGGAGAGTTCCGGGGGGCATCGTTCGAGAGAAACGCGGACAGATTCAACAATTGTCGAGACGGGCTCGGCAAGTGCCTCGCGGATTTCTTCCGAATTGACCGTAAGGGTCTTGGGAAGGCCGGCGACCAGGTCTCGCCCCTTGACGTCCATGGTGAGAGGTTCATCGAGAGGGATGGCGGCGCCGACGTCGATCTTGATTTGCTCGGCGGTTCTCTCGCCGATCATGAGGTTGTAACTCCGCTTCATATACTGGATGATCGCCTCGTCCATTTCGTCGGCGGCGACCCTGACGCTCCGGCTGAACACGATGCCCGCGAGGGAGATGATAGCCACCTCGGTTGTGCCCCCGCCGATGTCAATAATCATGTTGCCGGCTGGCTCGTGCACCGGCAAGCCGACGCCCATGGCGCCTGCCATCGGCTCCTCGATGAGAAAGACGTCTCTGGCGCCCGCTCGGCTCGCGCTATCCTGAACAGCCCTCTTCTCAACCTCGGTAATGCCCGATGGGACGGCTATCACCACCAGAGGGCTGATCAGAGTCTTGCGGTTGTGGACCTGCCGCATGAAGTACTTGATCATGTTCTCGGTGATCTCAAAATCAGCGATGACGCCGTCCCTCAGGGGACGAATTGCCACGATAGACCCGGGCGTGCGGCCGACCATTCTCTTTGCCTCATTGCCGACGGCGAGAATCCTGTTCGTCTCTTTCTGCACGGCAACGACCGAAGGCTCGGTCAGGACAATTCCCTTGCCCTTGACATAGACCACAGTGTTCGCGGTCCCCAGGTCAATGCCCATATCATTTGAGAAAAATCCCCAGAGTTTATTGAGAACCATCTAAGTTCCTCCCTGGCATCGTTAATTCTCTTCGCTCCCGCCGCCGCTGGACCTTCGAGAAAAGCATTAAATCACACCCCTTCACCCAAACGCAATACAAAAAGAACGTTCCCAAGTAATCCCTCAGTTTTTGGGGGAGATGAACTCACCGCAGAGAGCGCAGAAAGATGTCAGACAGGATTAACAGGATTTTCA
>JABMQX010000350.1 GCA_013203085.1 bacterium
CAGCAGGGGGCGACAATCATGTGGGAACCGCGACGGAGAGGGGCGCGGCCCTTCTGGTTGTCACGCGAGAAAGTGAGCATGTGGTAACTACAAACATCGAAGCACCGCGGATTATGGAGGAAGAGGTGGCGGAGTTGGGGCTGGAGCTTGTGGAGGTCCCATGGCAGCAGCGAAACGGGATTTTGAAAGCGGTGGAACGACTTGTCGCGAAAGGCAAGGCGGCCTCGGACACCGGATTCGCTAGCACAAAGAACATGGCAGGTGAACTTGCGGAGCTGCGGTTCTCCCTGACGGATGGAGAGGTCGAAAGGTATCGAAAGTTGGGGGAAGATGTCGAGAAATCTGTGAGGGCTGTCTGCAAGAGCGTGCGGCCGGGGCTAACCGAGAACGCCATCGCCGGAATGGTGGCGGAAGAGCTATACTCTCTGAGTGTGACGCCAGTTGTGCTTTTGATCGCGGCAGATGACCGGATAGAGAGATTTCGGCATCCGATAAATGCCAATACGAAGGTAGGCAAGTGTGTGATGGTTGTGTCATGCGGGAGGCGGTCGGGACTCATCGTCTCCTGTACGCGGATTGTGCATTTCGGGAAGCTTCCGGCTGAGCTGCGCCGTAAACACGACGCCGTATTGAAGGTTGACGCAGCTCTCAATCTCTCGACGAGGGTGGGGGAGGAGATTGGGTCGGTCTTGAAAGCGGGGATTGATGCCTACAGGGAAGTAGGCTTCGGGGACGAATGGAAAATGCACCACCAGGGGGGACCAACAGGTTACTCGCCGAGGGAATTTCGCGCCATGCCCGACGAAAGGAGAAAGGTGGTGCGCAATCAAGCGTTTGCGTGGAATCCCTCAATCGCAGGCACCAAGTCGGAAGACACGATCTTGGTCAAAGATGATGGGATTGAGTTCCTGTCCTGCTCTCGGCGGGATTGGCCGATGATAGAGGTGGAGCATCGAGGAGAAGTGGTAAAACGGGAGGATATCCTTGTCCTTTGATTACTTTGCGTTCGGGAGTGTGGGGGATTGGCCAGGCGAAGCGTCGGGGAGTAGGTCCTTTATCGCGGATAGAATCTTGTTCTTCTCGAAGGGCTTGTGAATGACTATGGAGGCTCCGCACTCTTTGATCCGGGCTTGGTCGAGTTGGGCGCCCCACGCCGTGATGAGTATGATTCTGGCGTCAGGGTCGTAAGCCTTGATGGCTTTCGAGACGTCCCAGCCGGAGAGTCCCGGCATGCCAATGTCGGTGATAACGATATCGAATTTCGACTCCTGATATTTGCTGATTCCCTTCTGCCCGTCGGTCACCGCGGTTACTTCGTGGGAGGCGCTCTCAAGCATCTGCCGAAGTGTTGAAGTCACTTCCCGATTGTCGTCAACGATGAGAACGATGGCTTTTCGGACGATGGGGGCTGGTTCGGAGCTCTCTCGGACTTCGCTGACGGAAAGATCGGTGGGGAACAACAGAGTGACGGATGTTCCCTCGTTGGGTTGGGTCTCGAGTTGAATATCCCCGTTATGCCTTTTGACGGTTCCGTAAACGAGGCTCAAACCGAGGCCCATCCCGTCGCTTTTAGTGGTGAAAAAAGGTTGAAAGACTTTTTTCTGAACTTCGGGCGGCATGCCTACGCCGGTGTCTTTCACCTCGACAAAGACGCTATCGCCGCGTACACCTGTTCTAATGCTCAGTTTCCCGCCGGTTGGCATTGCATCAATGGCATTGAAGAGAATGTTTGTGAGCGCTTCCCGCAGTTCGCCGGCATCCCCTGAAATGGGTTGCACTTTTTGGAGTCTGTGCACCACCTTGAGCAGCAGCCCCTCTACCTCCGCCAACTTTCTCCAGCGGGGTTCGACGATATCAAGGACCTGGCGGACCATCTCGTTCACGTCAATGCGGGAATAGGGTTTTTGAGTTACAGCTTTTGAGAATTCCTGCATTCTTTTGACGATATTGGCGGCATCCCTGGAAGCGTTCTCGATGGATTTGAGTCCTTTGAGGACGGGCTTATCTTCGGTCAGGCTCATCAGGAACTGAGCCCGGCCTAAGATAATGGAAAGGGCGTTGTTGAAATCATGGGCGACCCCGGCAGAAAGCTCCCCGATTGCTCGGTATTTCTCAGCTTTTACCATGGCGTCCTGCGCTGTCTTGAGGTCGGCGTAAGCCGCCTGAAGGGCGGTATAAAGACGTGCGTTTTTGATGGAAAGGCTGGCGTGGACCATGAGGTCTGAGACGATATGTATTGCTCTGTCGCTGAAGGGGCGGTGGTCGTCCTGTCCGAGAGTGAGGACATAAAAGGAGTCATCGAAGGTTATCGGCAGGCAAAGGCAGAAGTTGATTCCTGCGTCGAGGAGCCCTTGCTTGACCGGACATCTCTTTTCATCGCGAGCAGAGCAGCAGCAAGGCTGTAAGCTCTTCAGGAGTTGTTTGACGGCGCTTTCTGTGGCAGAAAAGGAGCTTCCCTTCTTCAGTCCGCGTGTTCTTGTGGAGGATTTGCAGGCGACCACGGAGAGGGTGTTCTCCTCCGAGGAGTATGAAAGAACAACTGCAGAGCGACACGGCGCGATGCGCATTGCCTGCGTGGTTAGGGCCTCAAGGACCGTGTCAGGATCGAGAATGGAGCCGATGGCTCTTGTGGCCTTCAACAGGGCTCTGAGCTGCGAGACGTTCCTTTCTTGTTCGGCATAGAGCCTATCGTTTTCAATCGACATGGCTATTCGTTGCCCCAGGGAAGAGAGGAGTTCCGTGTCCTCAGACTCGAGAGGGGGCGCCTCGAGTTTGATGATGGCGAGGGAGCCGATGATCTTTGCTGTTGAGGTAAGGGGTACAGAGGTGAACGAGGCGTTGACATGAGGGTCTGTGACATTCCTCGAGAGCTCGGCGTCGTCGAGGAGGCTTTCGCCGAAGACCGGCTTTTGCCGGCGCATGACCCGGCGTGTCAGGATTTCGGAAATCTTGTTGACGGTCCCCTCTGCTGGGAGGTGGTGTGCTCCCGAGACATAGACCTTTTCAACGCTGGAGGAATCATCATCGCGGCAAACAGCCACCGCGCAGATATGGCACGCGAATGCGGCGGCGATTTGGTCAGCAACCCGGCGAAGCCTTCCTTCAATCGGGCTCGAGGAACTCAGCGTGTGTCCCACCGAATACAGGGTTGACAGCTCTTTATTTCTTCGGATCAGGTTTCGCTCCGCTCGTTTCCTCTCGCGGATGTCCACGCCCACAATCAGATAGCCGATGAGTTCAGAGTTTTCGTTGCGAAGGCTCGTGGCAAATAGGCTGACCTGTATCCTTTCTCCGCTGCGGTTGACGAACTCCGTCTCGTAATCCTCCACCTTTTCCTCTGACCGTATTCCTTCGAGGACTTCGCGGAAGTCCGGCTCATGGAAGAAGATTTGGCTTGCCGGAGTGTTGTGCATTTCCGCGGACGACGTCCCCAAGAGCTTCTCAGCCCCCTCGTTAAAGAGGGTGAAGTTTGCGTCGCCGTCGGCGGCCATAATAGCCACGATGGAGTTATTGACCAAGTTGCGGAAATAACGCTCCCTGTCCCTGATCTCATTCTCGAGCCGTTTCATCTCTGTGACGTCATCAATGACGAGCAGGATATTGCAGGGCTGCTCCCGGTCGCCCGGCGCCGCTGTTACGGGGCAGATATAAACATCGAGGAAATGCTGGACATCTTGCTCGCTGACATAGAAGGCCTCAGGGAGGCGAACGGGAATAGAAGTCTGGGCGACTTCTTGTATTTTTCTGATGATCTCATGCTTGTACAGGAAGGCACGGGGCAAGGCATCGGGAAGAAAGGCGCCTTCGGCTCTTTCGAGGATGTTCGGGAAAGTTACGTAATACTTGGCGTTCGCCGTCAGGATTTTCAGATGCCGATCAACCACAAGGAGAACAGAC
>JABMQX010000034.1 GCA_013203085.1 bacterium
AAGCGATTCCAGAAAATGTACTACGACAAGTATCCCGTGGAGCGCTTCCTTTTCGGCTATGGAGTGAACAAAGGAAGACTCAAGCCCGAGGATATCCCCGCCCTCAAAGGGCTCTACTCGGCGGAAATCACCTTCTCAGACCTCTGGATCGGCCGCCTCTTGAATAGGGTTCGGGAACTGGGGCTTATGGACAATACCATCATCGTTTTCAGCACCGACCACGGCACTCACCTCGGCGAACAGGGGTGCGTGCAAAAGACCGCCGGCCTCCTCAACTCATTGGTCGCTCAGCTTCCCCTCATCATCCGCCATCCGGATACGGGCGCATTCGCCGGAAAAAGAGTGGATGCCCTGATTTCCGCTCAAGACTACATGCCGACATTCCTGGACCAACTGGAAGTCAAGGGACCGACGAAGCGAATGACCGGCAAGAGCTTCTGGCCGGTTGTCAGCGGTGAAAAGGACGCGATCAACGAGGAGGCATACGTGGGCTTCGGTTCCTTCGCCGCAGTGCGGACCCGCGACTGGCATTACTTCGAAAACCTCAAGACCATTGTGCCAGCCGGGTCAACTCCGACGGAATACGATTTCCGAAAAGCCATGACCGCCCCCGGACGCGGCAAGGGACCCGCTCTCTACGACCTGAAGAACGACCCCGGCGAGAAGAAGAACGCCATCGAAAGCCACCCAGACGTCGCAGCCGACATGCGGGAAAAACTCGCCAAACGCTTCGAGGTCTGAGGTTGACGAATAGAACACCGGCGTAACATTTCTCTGTTTTGCGGTTTCCCGGCCCAACTATGCAAGCGAACGGCCAAAGACCTGATGACACGAGCAAGCATGCTTCCAAAAATCCCTTCTATCCCGTTATCTCGTCAAAAGAATAAACATGTGAGCCAAATTATGAATCAGAGCACTAACGAACTCCGCCCAACACGCCGCCCAAGCGCAGCCGCACCCTCGCTTCAGAGGCGGGCTGTGTTCCCATGCTGGAAGCGGAGTGTATTTCTGCCGCGTCGAAAAGGCAGACTCAATCATGCCGAAGGAAAAATTCGGGTTGCTCACCCGGAAAAAAAATCTTGGCGCGCCCAGCCCGGCGATGGTATCTTTTCTCCGGTAAGTCGGTTAAGTGATACACCTCGCTCCGTTCCCGCAAGCCGGAGAGATGGCGCCTGACCGGAAAATCTGTCGGACTGAGCCGAGAAAAGTGCTGCTATGAGCTTAAAAGGCATTCTGGTGACTCTCGTTCTCCTTGGAATTATAGCCTTAGGTTCATACTACGCTGCCACGCGGAGCAAGCCCAGTGAAGAAGGGCAGGGCTACACCGCCATTCTCATGTGCACGAACCCAGCCTGCAAAAAGAAGCCATTTCCCCAAAAAATCATCGCCGGTAAACAACCACCTCACACGTGCAAACATTGCGGAAAAAAGACTGCTTACCGCGCCGTTCGGTGCGACAATTGCGGTGAGATTTTCCCGTACGTGGTCGAGCAGGTTTCCACGGAGTTCGGGCGCCAGGAGGTTCCCATAAACGAATGCCCTGAATGCGCATACGACAGGTTCACGCTAATTCGGAGTATGGCGGAGCTCAAAGAATCGGCGGCAGAACAGGAGTGACGCGTGAGCGCACCGGGCCCGCGTTGGGCAGGTGACGCCGCCCACGCTCTTGATGCAATATCAAGGTATTGTTATCCTTGTTGACAGGGCGTCCAGCATGAGCTATAATGAAACTGGTCTTTCAAGGGTCGAATGGGCGTGGGATGTAATCATTATAAGGAGAGAGTGAAATGGTGTACTTCAACGATGGTTTCGCAAGGTTTTGCCCGAAGAGGCGATTGGTCCATAGGTTAAACCGGCGCGTCTCCAGCAGATTCATCCGCGTCGGGTTCACTCTGATTGAGTTGCTTGTGGTTATGGCAATACTGTCCATTCTCATGGCTCTCCTCTTCCCCGCTATCCAGAGCGGCAAGGAGAAGGGCCAGCAGGCACAGTGCATGCAGAACCTGCGGTCGCTTGGCTTAGCGTACGCGCAGTATACAAACGACTTCGACGGTTGGTATCCGCCGCAACCGGGGTGGGAAGGCGACACAATGGCGTATATTCGCACCTCATGGATCACCTACGACGCCGACAGCAATATCATCAGCGGCGGCGCCACAAAACTGCAGATCAGGCAGGGTCTGCTCTGGTCTTACCTTCAGAGTTACGGGGTATACAAGTGCCCCGGCGACAAGAACAGAGATATCCGCAACTACAGCTATTCTCAAAACCTCGCCTATTCTCTAGACCGCTACAACAACCCCCGCCAGCGCGACCGGATCGGCAGGTGGCTCACCCAGGTTATGTTGATGTGCGAGGAGCAGCGGCCGAATGACGGGGTGTTCTGGTATCAGAACTCCGGCGCCGTTAGCCAGATGGATTGCCTTGCTTTCGACAGGCACGTCTCCTGCTCCAACATGCTCTTCGGCGATGGCCACGTCAAGCCTGTTCCATTCCAGAAAGCCGACCAAGTCGCCAAGTTAGAGGATATCGGGGACTTCCCCGATTCGCCAAGCCGGTAGCGAGGTTAAGGGATATCGGAGCCTTTCCCGGGGAGGAAGGGCGGTTTTGAATTACAACACCGACCGTCTAAACGATTAAGCATGCTTCTTTAGGCAGCAGGCGCCGCCATCGATTTCTCAGCCTAACTCCATGCAAAACACCCCGGCGCTTCGTCCTTCGATGCCGACCACAATTAACCTCTCACGAACAAGTCCCGAAGGAACGGTACCTTCCCAGGGAAGAGTAGAAAGAGAACGAAAACAAGCATTGCCAGGACCACGAGAATAAGAACGGTCACGACCAGGGTGCTCAAAATCTTTGACCCGGTCTTGCCGAGGGCCTTTTCGAGGAGAAGCTTTTTTCGCGGCAACTCATCGGGCGGCGCGGCTTCGCCAGCCCCCGCCTGATCGGCGGTACTCTCCCGAGCGCCTTCCCCCTTAACGAGGGACGACACGTACACCGCCGCTACCCCCACGAAAGCCAGGCCAAGTACCCCCAAGAAGATGTCCAGCAGGTTTATGCCCAGGAATTCCCTCTCGCCGAGCTTCTTCAGCGCCGGTGTTGCCTCGGAGCCTTCTGTCCTTTTCAGATCGAAGATGAGACAAGCTACCAGAGCAATCGCTGCCAGGTACAATACGAACTTGAGGTGCTTTTTCATTTCGCCTCCTTTTCTGTAACGAATAGAACGTGCCTCCTCGCCTCCTTAAACGTCGGCACCTGCCCACACTGCGCATTTTCCAACTTCGTCTAAACCGCGACTGCTGCACCTTCAGGCGCCGGGTTCGCGGATGTTCCGCGAGCGAAGCGAGGCATCCCAAATCAGTCACGGTCAGCCTCACATCGCCAACCGGCTTTGCCAATCATTTCTCCTTCTTGGGAGGCGGAACAATGTCGGCCGTTCGCTCCTTGACGCCCGGCATCGCCGGAAGCTTTTGGCTGGGGATCGGCTCGTACCAGAACGTCGCGCAAGACCAGTCATCCTGCCGCTCGTATAATCCCTGCCGCCAGCCGATCTGCTGAATGGTCACGCGGCAATCCTTTTTCCAATAGATCGGGTCGGGGAGATGCCAGCGGTACATGCAGACGTAGCCGTCTTTGTTCAAGCTGCACCCATTATACATGAAAGGCGTCTGCTGTATCCCCCACGAAAGGCCTACGTAATCCTCGCTGCCGGTACCGCAGATGGTGGGGAACTCCGTGTCGCCGTCCATGTACACCTTGACCTCACCTTCCCCCCACCAATTCCCCGAAAGAGGCCGAATGCCGATCACGGACCCCACGAAGCTGCCCCTTCCCTTCCGCTGCGGGAGAAGTTCGAAATCCTTTTTGAGGGTTGTGGGATTCTCCCTCCGGAAAAGAACGTGCAACCTGCCGAAATCCTGTGGGAGTTTGTCGTTGATCGTGTAGTCTATCTGGTAAAAGAGAACGGAAGATTGCTTTCCGTCGTTGGTCATGGTCATCCGAGCCTTCCTTGCAAAAGGCATCGGCAGCCATATATTCATTCCTGCACTCTCGCCGACGGAATGAACCGCGGTCTGATACGCGACAACCCGCCCGTGAGCGATCCCCATGAAATCGCCGAGGGGACATTCGATGCTGGGATGCTCCTGCCCGTCCCAATAGGCGCGAATGACAAGACTCCGGAGATTGACCGGCTCGCCACGCGTGGTCATCCAGATGTGGCGGATGACCCCCGGGCCTTTGATGTCACATAGCTCGAACGTCGCGCCGGGAGCGATGTTCACGGCGGGCGAGCCTTTTCGCCCAACGCCCAGCTTGCTGGCTGCTTTTCCGCCCGCTCCCTTTTCACCGGCGCGATTCTCATAGGTGATCGATCGTGATTCCACTCCCGTATCAGTAAGATAAGGTTTCTGAATCACGTCGGAGACGCCAAGCCGGGCTTGGGCGAGGCAAAGGAAAAGAATCGCGGATAACAAAACCGATACCTGTGCAGACAGTCTTTTCATCGCTCCTGACCTCCTTTCACATTCCACTAACGGATTTCTGATGGTTGCGTGCAGTCTCATGCCCGCAGAAACGCGAGCTTTGTCGGAACAACGCTTCTCCGAAACGGTTTAGCTATGACCGCTCCCACGCTGAATGCGCACGGCATATTAACACGAACCGCGGAAATTGTCTGCCATTTGACTCGCGGATAATCATCCCGTGAGCCGAAGCCGTCTCAATTCGGAAATCCGGGATTTTCACTGGTTGGCGTTTCCGATTGACGCCCCTCGTGGCGAGGCCTACTATGCGTTAGTAGCGCTGTGCTCGAAAGGTCGAGATGTCCGTCTCTGTACGGCCAGCTTTCGCTTTTGAGGGGGCGGCGGCACCGGCCTCCTGTTATCGTTTTGACATGTCGGAAAGGGATAGAGGCTATGTCCCGAATAAGGTCTGGGTTGTTAGCGAGCAGGTGGTTTCCCATCGTGCCGCAAATTGTTGTCCTCCTCTTTTTTATCGCTCTAATCGGGGGCGGTTAGGGAATCACCAGCAGCGATGGCGACTTTCTGAAAACTCTTCGTAACACTAACCTGAGCAATCTTGTCGTGTGGTGTTTCTGGTGGCCGGGGATTGTGCTCACGGCAGTCCTCTTCGGGCGGGTCTGGTGCATGGTCTGCCCGATGGAATTGATAAGCACGACGCTGAATCGGGTTGGTCTGAAGCTCAAAGTACCTCGGATCGTGAAATCGGGGTGGGTTATCACGCTATTATACGCCGTGGCTGTCGTTATCGGAGTTCACACATTCCTCATCCATCGTGTCCCGCACAGAATGGCGTTATACCTCCTTTGTCTGCTCGGTCTGACGGTTGTTGTATCACTGCTTTTTCGAGGGCGCGCCTTCTGTTCCCATTTTTGCCCCGTGGGGCATCTTCTGGGCCTTTACGCCCTGAACGCTGCCACGGAATGGCGCGTCAAGGACCGGGATGTGTGCAAATCATGCAAGGAAAAACCCTGCATCAGCGCCAAACGTAGTACGGCGTGGTACGGGCGAGCCTGTCAGAGCCAGCTTTATCCCGCCAAGATATCCGATAACAGGGATGGTTTGCTCTGCACACAATGCTACAAAGCATGTGATAAGAACAACGTCACCTTTCGCTGGCGGCGGCCCCTCCTTGACCTGTTCCGCGACTTGAAACTGAGGCCTGCGGCTATCGCCTTCCTCATGATCGTGTTCGGCTTCGCATTCTACGAGGTTTTCACCGAGTGCAAAGTGTGCGGAGGATGGCTGAAGGCGTTCCCGAACGCTGTCAACGCCCGCCTCGGTGTGCCTGCTCCCTGGGATGGAACGTTGAGGGCGGGTCTCCTCTTCTTTGTCTTTCCCGCGCTGGTGTTGATGCTCGCGTCGGTCCTCCAATCGTTCTTCGCGAGCAAGCGGATACTCGCTTTTGCATTCCCAGCTTATGCGAAAGCGTTGATTCCCCTGGCGGGCTTCACGCATTTTGCCAAGGGGGCGGTCAAATCCGCATCGCGGTTTCAGTATGTGCCGGGGGCATTGAGGGACACCGCTGGCGTGCACACAGCAAAAGCCTTGACCGCAAAAAGCATGGCGATTGGGGGTCCGTGCCAAGAGGCCCTTAACCATGTCGCCCGAATTGTGGGAATGGCTGTGATACTCTTCGGCGGAGTGGCTTCGCTGGTGCTCATGTCTCGCATCGCGCGCTCTCGGAATGAGCCGAAACCCGTGGCGTTCTGGGTGATTGCCTTGCTTTATTCTGTGGCTGCCGCTGGCGCCCTTGTGGCTCGCATGGTCGTCAAAGGCGGGTGATGGCCGCCGAGCTTTCCCACCCCTTGCAGACAATCCCATGAAAGAGCAGGCGTCTGCGTTCGCTGGTTGACCCCCGAGAACACTCAGCAAGTTTGGCCGGGCGTGGCTCCATTATAGTGGCATTGGATTGTTGCGCCCATTCAGGGCTTGGATGATTCGATTCGACCGGTCCCCTGGGCGTTGCCCAGGGCTA
>JABMQX010000351.1 GCA_013203085.1 bacterium
CACATCTCGCTCAATCTCCGCCGAAGGACGGTCGTACCTTGTGCGGATGAGCTCGGTGATCTCGTGCAGAGAGCGGCGGCCGTTGCAGAGATGAAGAACCTCGGCTCCGAGGGTGTTGACGAGCAGCCAGCGTGGCGCATGCCTTCGCGCAAAGAAGAGACGGTCTTCCCCGACTAATTTCAGCAAATCGCAGCAATCAGGAGGAACTCTGTTTTCGTCCACATCCGCCACGGCTGCAAGTCTTTATTATGGCGTGTATAGCGTGCATCCGTCGCCGGAACAAGCCCTCGCCGAGCCCAATCGGTCGAGAAGCTCTTCCGCTGAGAAAGAGATGACCTCAGGCTTTACGTATTCTTTGGACCGTCGGGCTTCTCCTATGGCTTCGTTCGTCCCGTCCGGGTTTGCCGTGAATCCCTTCTCGTTGTTTCCCTTCATCTCTATCCTCCTTTTGCGCGATCTATCTCAAGAAAGCCTTCTTTGCGCTTGTCTCGCGGGATGCTGGAGCGAAGCGGACGCTATTGCGCTCCTCATTCGCAGCTACACAGAATACCCGACCTCGTCATTTCCTGCAACGCTGCTCGAACGTCGCCTTCCATTTGTTTCGCTGAAGCGCCGCGAAAGTTCCGAGCGAGATGCGCGGCAATCTCGCTCACGGCTCTTTCACCGTCACAGAGCTTCCAGATTTCCGCCGCCGTTCTGTTCAACCGGTGTACCTGCTGCCCCGTCTCCTCGCACAGAAGCAGCTCATCTCCAAGCTCCACCGCGTCCAGTTCTTTCCTCTTGTATCTCATTCGGACGTATTTCTTCCGACAGGATAGCAGCATAAACCGGATTCTTTTCAATCATGTTTATCCTTTATCCTGTGTATCCTGTTATCCTGTCTCTCTTCTATCTTCGGACGCCTTCTTTGGCTCAGCGGCGCCTATTGAGGCGGTGAAATGATGAGCCGGTAAAAGCGAGCCCGTTCGCCTTCGCCGGGCACACCCTTCAATTCCATGCGACGGCTTGAAGTTCCCGGTATCACACAATCCAACCTCCCGGAACCGCTCAGCAGCTCAGCCACCGAATCCGCGCTCGTCAATCTGTACATCCTCCCGGGTCGTCCCGGCCAAATCAGAGCAGGCAGACCGCTCTCTTCACGGCGTTGAATGCGAAGTCGAGGACAATCCTCCGCGTCAACCGGAGAGGTTCCGGCAAGATACTCCTCCAGGTTTGTTGCGCCGTCGCCATCCGCGTCGCCATCCGCGTCCGCTTCGCTGCCTGTGTCTATTCCCAGCCGCTGCTCCCACAGGTCAGGCATGCCGTCGCCATCGGCGTCAGCCAAACCATCGTCCCAGACGAGCTGAGCGGGGTACCGCACCGTGCCTCCTCCGGTGTTCACCTCCTCCACACAGTACCAGAAGACAGTGCCCGGATTCCTTTCTTCATCTTGGAATGTGTAAGAAGCTCCCTCCCAAGAGCTACCGAGGGAAGGAATCAGACTCTGGTTGAGCCTGACCCACGGCCCCGGCTCCTCGGGCGTCTCAGACCGCAGCACGTTGAATCCCACCGTATCAATTTCCGTGTCTGTCTCCCACTCAACAAGGACCCGGTCGGGAAGTCCCGTTGCATTGAGAGACGTGAGCTTCACCGCTGTGTAGCTTTCCCCAAAGGCAACGTAGTGGCAAAGCTGAAAATCTTGGTTCACCGTGGTGGAGGTCCCCACCTCGAATCCATCCGTTAGAAGGGCCTGGATGCCATTGCTCAGGAAAGACGATGTGTCAAAAGCAAGATACTTATCGCCCGTTAAGGACGAGGGGCGATGGGCGGTTTTATTGTCGTTGCATTTGATAATGACATATATGGGCTGGAAACCCATGCCGCTGATTTGGCGATTATCCTGGCCATTTCCCAAGTAGAGACCGAGAGTCATCTTTCCGGAAACGGGCTTGAACGCCACATAGTGATAGGTGACGTCAGTGGTATTAAGAGTGCTCCCGACGGTGAACTTATTCGTACCGAGGGACGTGATCGAATTGCTGGCTCCCGCGGAGGTTCCAAATGTATAGCCTGTTGGCATCGTTTGCGACCTCTGGACAGCGTACGCGGCCGCTTCCGGGAGCACTATCACGTACATCGGCGTAAATCCCGTAGTGATGTCACGCGGTGAACTCCCATTCCCAGTGTACGTGCCGGTTTCCGCGTCTGACCCCTCGGCATTGAACGCCACCCAGTAGTAACTGTTGCCGCTCTGGTTCACTCTGAGATCGCTGCCCACAGTGAAGCCATTGAGAACAAGAGAGGTGATACAGTTAGCCTGCAAGCCGGACATTGACACGAGATCTTTGGTGTTATTCGTGCCATCGGTCATAGTATCGGTGCGCATCACGGCTCTCTTATTCGTGTTGCCCTTAATAATCACAATTTCAGGGGTAAATCCCAATGTGGTTATGGACTGGCTTGACCCATTCCCTGTGTACGAGCCGGTCGTCATGCTCGATTCCACCAGCCCGGCAACCGAAAGCAGCGAGAGAGCCAGGATTAATACCCAGACATTGCCCAGCCCGGCCCAGCTCCATCCTTTGAAACGGGCGGAACAGAAACGTGGTGAATGGAATATGCCAAACATCATACCCTCCCTCCATTACCAAGGTTAACGTCGCGACAATACCGTTCTGCCTTCTTCAATTTCCCCCCTCCCCTCCCCGATTTCACCGGGGAGGCGAAGTTATCTAACCCCTCGGCACGCACCGCGGTTTACACCGCAGACCATCCCGATAGGCTAACTCACTCGCGAAAGGTCTGAATTCTGCACAAGAATTCACCGTATTTTTGCCACAAACATTGCATGGTGTCAACAAAAACCTGAGATATTCCGAAAAAACTTGCACGAGGCCAAAACTCTTCCCAGGAGTCCCCTCCCTCCCGTTTTTCACTATTGGCAATTCGGGTGCGATTCATTTTGGAACTGCCGAGGCTTGGGAGTTCGTCTCAAGGGCCACTTTCTGCCTCAAGAGGTCTTATTTTTCTCCGGAAAATGTTTTCTTTTTTGGCGAAAAACAGTCCTTCGCACAACGCATTTTCGATTTCCCCCCGGAAGAAAACCGGTTGAGGCGCGGTCAATTCGCACAGCCATCAGCGGATACTCGCCTAAAAGCCTGCGTTCCACGTGCAATGACACTGAAAAGGAAGGTGGGCCTTTCCCCAGCCGTGATGTCTTGGGCGACATAACCGTTGACGTACACATTCGAGCCGCCCATAATCGCTGAGTAACCCATACTCACATCTGTGATAGGTGATCTTCAAGGGCAGAAGGAGTTACCTTGCCCTGACGACTTTTCGATGACTTCCTCGAGACGGTTGGAGAGGGTAGCCGACAGGTTCGACCTTCCCGATTCGTCAATCCAACCACGGAGGGGTATGCGATGAACAGTAACGCTTTGAGGCTCGGAGCGATTCTGGGGCTGCTTTCTTGCGCCGCGGACGCAGCGGTCTGTGAAACCACGGCGCTCGAGCGGAAAATGAGCTTCAGCGCCACAACCGCTCAGGAAACTCTTGCATGGCAAAAGGCATCTCGGGGCAAGCTTTTTCGTCTTCTGAAACTGGACAACATACTCGAAGCAGACAAACCCGACCGCAACGGGGGACCGGGCCTCCCGCTTGCCGCGAAAATCCTCCGGACGAGCCGCGAAGAGAAATTCAC
>JABMQX010000352.1 GCA_013203085.1 bacterium
TCCCTTTATGTGGACGTAGATTCCGTCGAAGTCCGTTAGCTTTTTCAGCACCTCGGTGACTATTGTGCCATATCGTTGCTCGAGGCTCTCCTGCGACAGCGGTATTTCTATGGGATGCATTCCGGTCAGCAGGGCAATGCCCCTTTCGACGGGCATCTCCACAATGCATCCGAAGTTCATCCCGTGGCGTTCATTCATGGAGGGGAACTTCGGCAGCCTATCGCCGGCATCGCGGTTGAGGATGACGTTCGCGGGAAGATTTCCTTCCGCGATTCGTTTTCTATTTACCGGAGACTCCTTGAGGACGGCGTGGCTTTTCTCAGTGAACTCGTTTGTCAGCTCGGCGGCGAGCCTTGCCCCTTCAGGATGCCTTGCGTCCTCTAAGGGAACGCATTTCTGGACCTTCTTCTCGTACGTCTCCAAGGCCACACCGAGCACCCCTTCTCTGCCATAGGCCGGGTCCGTGTTGCTGACTTGCCCCGAGAGCTGCTTCCCTTCGCACCGGATGACCAGCACCGCTCTGTGCTCGACCGTGTTCTTGAAAACAAATGTCGCCGGTGTTGAAGTCAGCTTGACCTTCTCGTTTATCTCGCGGCTCAGCTCTGTGGCTTCCTCGGTGGTCAGGTTGCGACCGGCTCGCCGATCGACGATCTGCCAGTTCTCGCCGACGGTGGAGAAATTCGACCTGTAAATCAGGTCTCCATCTCGCACATCAACACCCACGGCGTACGCTTCCAATGGTCCTCTCCCCGTGTAGTACTTGTACGGATCATAGCCGAGAATGCTTATCACCGCTATGTCCGATTCAGGGGCAATCCCCTTTCCCACCGGATAGACCATGCCGCAGATTCCTCGTGCTGCCAGAGAATCCAAACCGGGTGTCTCTGCCGCTTCCACAGGAGTCTTATCACCAAAATCCGGGATTGGCCGATCTCCAAGCCCGTCCAGAACAACGTAGAGAATCTTCTTCGCCATACTTCTTTCCTTTCTCAGTCAATAAGCGTCGTTTCCCGTGAACATTCGATGATCGTCGGCGGCGAGTGCTCCCCCTGAACTCCCGCTGCATCACTTTCGGCACCTGCCCGCCTAATAGGAGCATTCTTGATATGCCCGGTACAGATCAACGATGCAGCAGATAGGCGTAGGCGGCAAGAGCGGCTTTGCAGCCCTCTCCTGCAGCGACGATAATCTGCTTCTCCGGCACGGTCGTAACATCTCCGGCGGCGAACACCCCCGGCGTGCTCGTTCTCGCCTGGCAATCGGTGATGATTTCCCCCCGTTGGTTCATCTTGAGTAACCCCTTGACGAGCTCTGAGTTGGGAACAAGTCCGATCTCGATGAACACTCCTTCCACTTCCAGAATCTTCGTCTCGCCGGTTCTGCGGTTGCGGAGGGTGATGTTCGACACACGCCCGCCCGCCCCTCCTATCTCGACCACCTCGTGTGCAAGATGCATCTCCGCCCTTTCGGGATTCCTCGTCTTCTCTATCAGCACCGCATCGGCTTGCAGGGAATCGAGGATGTTCACGACGTGAATTCTCGTGGCGCCGACATTCAGCAGGTCGTTGACCGCTGTCATAGCGGAGTTGCCTCCGCCGATGACCGCAACATCCTTTCCCGCGAAGAGCGGAGCGTCGCACGTCGCGCAGTAGCTCACCCCCCGCCCGAGAAACTCCCGCTCCCCCGGGACGTTCAGCTCGCGGGACATTTTCCCGGTGGCGATTATCACCGTCGCCGATTTGAAGACCTTCCCGCTCTCCGTTATCACGCGGAATCCGGGAGGGGCTTGCTCGACCTTCACGACCGTCTGGCCTAAATCCATGCCGATTTGATGGTGCCGTATCTGCTCCTCAAATTTCGCAACCAGCTCCATTCCTTCAATGTAGTAAAAGCCTATGTAATTCTCCACTTCGGAGGTGAGGAGAATCTGCCCGCCGATGTCATGGGAGATTAAGAGGGTATTGAGCATCTTTCTTGCGGCGTACACTCCGGCGGTCAATCCGGCGGGGCCTCCTCCTATAATGATCAGCTCGTATTCGCCGCCGTCTTCTACCAGCGGGGTTGCAGCCTCAGTTTCTTCCCGGGGCACGACAACCCCCACTCCCTCTTCATACATTTGTCCGTCTCAAATTGCTTCCTTGCGATGCCATTTCGTAGAAAGTCATCCCTTCCCCCGAGGCGAAGTGCCGTTCGCAGGTACGCGAATAACGACAATACAGTCCGAGCGAGGAGATTTCAACAGGAAATTCGAAGACGCAGCATAGACAGCAGACCCACGCGGTGGAGCGGATTCTTGCTCGGCAAGCTCCTATTGGCATCTTCGGGCGCCGACCGTGGGGGTTCTTGAATCGGCATCATGCCTGATTTCGGAATTCATCCTCCGAGCTCGCAGGACGCAAAGTTTCCGGGGCGGGAGCGTAAAAGAAATGCGGGTGCTGAGTCCTCTGACCGCGAAATCTCTTTTCGTCTTGTTTCCCTCATCCCCAGCTTGGCAGGGAAGGAGTTCCGAGGTGTACTTCCCCGGCCTCAAAAGGTAGAGTTCCGCCACGATTTGCCTTTGCTGCCGGCCGAAGTGAAAAAGCTCGGCGGTGAACCGGTCTCTGCCTGACTCTGTTACCAGAGCGGCGATGCCTCGCGGCGGAGTCAACCACCGGACGGCGTTGAGTGGGAAATACCCTGCACCGCCGGGGTCACCAGTTGCCGTCGAGTAGAGCAATCCCGGGTTCGGGCTGCGGATCGCTGCGATCCCATCGTCGAACATCACACCTTTGCGGAAAAGGGACGGAAAACGGAGGACGCGGTCTGTGTAACGAACCTCCCTCGTATAGCCCCCGAAATTGATGCTCAAAGCCTCAGCATTCTCTCGCAAAGCTTCCACGAGAGCGCCCTTATCGCCGTGCAGCCGGAAGGCGACGTAGGGAGTGCTCTCCCTGGCGAGAAGTTCGTCGAACTCCGTGCCGCCGGTGAGGAACTTGTACTTTGCGATCACTCCCGACATAGATACCTTCGAGGCACACCATGCCTCCGTGCCGGCAGCGGGAGGCTCTTCGGGTGGTCTATTCAGGTATTTCAGACGAATCATTGCCATGGACCGGATCGGGTCGAGATACTCTGGATTCTTCGTCATGTAATAGGTGAGGAGAAGCGTGTTTGTCATCATTCCCATTGCGCTCGGCCATTCGTAGAGGGTCGTTTCAGAGTGATTCCTTGGGTCCCACCAGTCTCTCCCTACGCCTCCGATCACACCGTCCGGCCAGTGAATCGCGCTCGGGATGACCCCTGCGGGTTTACCTCGCTCAGCTCTCACCGCGGCATCAACCCAGGTGTCCATCCAGGCGGTGAAGAGTTTGCCAAGCGTCTCGTCCCCAGTGCGCTGCCAATAAAGAAGCGCCGGCTGCGCCGCGCGGGGGTGGTAAACCGTATCGCAAGCCCGGGCCGGACGAGAATCCACCTCGCTCACACTGAAATAGGTGCTCTTAAATTGGAGAAACCCACGATGGTTTCTACCGGTCCAGAGTGTCTCCATCAACTCTGCGAGGCGGTACGCTCGTTTCTGCCACAGTTCATTCTCGGGTTCCAGATGCATCATGGGGGTCATCGCATCGGAGGAGTCCTCTGCGGAATGCTCCACGTCGGTCATTCTTGTCATGTAACCGGGTTTCAAGTGTGGCTGGCTCAGCAGGGCGTTTGAGAAGCGGGTCTGGGCCCGAGTGATCTTCGGGTCGTCGAAACCGATGAGGACCGGGACCCACCAGCGCCACATCTCACAGTCATCTCCCCATCCGCCGCCGTACTCCCCGTTTTCCTGCATCCGATTGTCAATCCACCATTCGATGATGTCAGCGAGGCGTTCCAGACCCTCCCGCTGATACACCGCCCATTCCGGAGCGCCGGGAACCGGAGAGTAGCGTCTGTTCGAGGCGATTGGCTCTCCGAGGTACATCCGCACGGTTTTGCTTTCCGGAAAGTCCTCCTTCGATGCTTCTAAGAACCGACGCGCCTTTCCGAGGAATTCAGCCCGCCTTTCAGGATGGTTCCACGTCCCTCCCGATTCAAGCGTGTACCAGATGAGCATCCTGGCACGGTACAGGTAGGTAAGAGGATAAAGCGGGGAATCGCTCGCGATCTTGAAATCCCAGTCCTTCTTGCGGGAAACCTCACGTGAGAAATAATCGAGCCGCCTTGAATTGATCCAGCGATCAATCTCCGCGATCAACTTTCCGAGGTCAACCTTCAGTTGCTCGTTCAGGTTTGGCTGCTTCTGGAGTTGCCTCAAATAGGCCAGACTTGTTCTGTCATCGTTGGCGTTTCCGGCCAGGCGAATCAGTTTCCCTACCGGACTCTCTTGCGTGAGAACTCCTGCCGCGCGCAGCGGAAAAGTGAAGAGCAGAACCAACAGTATCCCTACAACGCAAAACTCGCCTTTTTCGTGTTCGCCCTTTCGAATCAGCGCCATATTCTCATCACCCTTTTTGTCATCGGTGTTTCGATTGCTCGGATAAGTTAAATCGGGTGAGAAGTGGGCCTCGAGCTGCCATGTGCAGCGATAGCCCACTGATTCGATACCCAAATAAAACGAGCGGGTCAGCGGGAGCCGTCAAGAGCTGGCTTTTTTCTGTCTGGCGAAAGTTCCCTCAAAGTCGCCAGCGTGTCAGGGTCCAGTTTCACACCGAGCTTCTCGGCTCGCTCGACCAGGTCCCACGCGAGGTTATACTCACCCCTTTTGCAGTGAAGGTCAACAAGCTCTGTGTAAGAGCCGGCGAAGTTGGGATTGCGCCGGATTGCTTCACGATATTCGCCGATCGCTTCATCAGTTCTGCCCAGGCGATTGAGAACCACACCCAAGTTGTAGTGGATATACTGATGGGCAGGCTTGATCTTGACGACCTCACGGTATTCTGCGACCGCCTCAGATAGGTCTTCTGTCTTCACGAGGAGATTGGCCAGATTGTAGTGAGCATCCCAAAGAATCGGGTCTAACTCAATTGCCCTGCGGAATTCCTGCATGGCTTCTGCCACGTGCTCTAACCTCGCCAAGCATCCCCCGAGGTCCGTGTGATAGACGGCGTTTTTCGGGTCGAGTTTCACGGCGGTCCTGAGAGCCTCGGCGCCTTCGGCGTTCTTGCCCTGGTTCAAGAAAGCCCATCCGAGGTTTGCGTGATTTTTGGGATCGCTGGGCTTCAGCGCCACACATTTTTGGAGAGGCTTGGTTGCTTGTTCAAATAGTCCGAGGCTCAACAGGGTTTCTCCGAAAGCGGCCAGAGCCTCGACATTGTTCGGTTGAGCTTCAAGGGCTTTCTCAAACAGCTCGGAGGCTTCCCTCTTCTTTCCTATACGCTTTTTCTGCAAAGCGAGATTGTAATAAAACACGGACTTGGCCACAGGATGTTGGGTTACGGCTTTCACGAACTCTTGGGTCGCCGCGTCAGGTTTATCCTCCAGAGCGAGTGCAAGGGACAAGCTCGTCCA
>JABMQX010000353.1 GCA_013203085.1 bacterium
GGCCTCGAGGGGAAAGCAGCAACCGATTCCGGGGCAATGGTGATCGCGGAGGAAGACGGCACGGTTACCTACGTTGATGCTGAGCGGATTGAGGTCCGGCCGGCAAAAAGCAAAAGGGATGCGAAGGTCTATCCCCTGAAGAAGTACATGAGGTCCAACGCCAGCACCTGCATCAATCAGAGGCCCTTGGTTCGGCCGGGGGACCACGTGAAAAAGGGGCACGTTTTGGCAGATGGCCCGGCGACCTGCGGCGGAGAGCTTTCCCTCGGGAGAAATGTGCTCGTGGCTTTCATGCCCTGGGAAGGATACAACTTTGAGGACGCGATTGTGGTCAGCGACCGTTCGGTGAAGGAGGACTTGTACGCTTCGGTACACGTTGAGGAATTCGAGATCGGCGCCAGAGATACGAAATTGGGGTGCGAGGAAATCACGAGTGATATCCCGAACGTGGGAGAGGAAGCCCTGCGAAACCTGGGAGAAGACGGAGTTATACGCGTGGGCGCCGAGGTCAGAGCAGGCGATATTCTGGTGGGAAAAATCACCCCCAAGAGCGAGACGGAACTGACGCCAGAGGAAAGGCTTCTGCGGGCAATTTTCGGGGAAAAGGCAGCGGACGTTCGCGACTCTTCTCTTATCGTGCCCGCTGGCACGGAAGGCATTGTGATGGATGCCAAGATGTTTTCTCGTAAGGACAAAGTCTATGCCACCGAAGAAGAGAAAGCCGAAGAAAGGGAGCGGATAGCGGAGCTAACGGCCGAATACAACGAGAAGTTGGACAAGCTGAACCGCGACTTCAACGAGAAGCTTTCCGCCCTTCTCCTGGGGGAGAAACTTGACGTGGAGATCATTGATTCCCAGACGGGGGACGTGATCATCGCGCCGGCAAAGAAGATTACGCGCCGGAATATTGAGATGCTTCAGTCCGGCAGGCTTGAGACCTACTTGATGCCGGACAACGAGATCACAGCCATGGTCAAGGACATTTTCATGGAGCACAGACAGTTGCTGGAAGTGCTCCAGATGCGGCACAACCGGGAGATTGAGCGTCTGAAGAGAGGGGATGAGCTCGATCCGGGCGTGATCAAGCAGGTGAGGGTTTACGTGGCCTCCAAGCGAGAGCTTCAGGTTGGGGACAAAATGGCGGGGCGGCACGGGAACAAAGGTGTCATAGCGAAGATTGTCCCAGAAGAGGATATGCCTTTCATGCCGGATGGAACGCCGGTGGACATGGTCTTGAACCCCCTGGGCGTTCCGTCCCGAATGAATCTTGGACAGGTGCTGGAAACGCATCTCGGCTGGGCGGCGAAAGCCCTCGGTATAGAAGTGGCTACGCCAGTCTTCGACGGCATAAAGGAAGGTGAGATCAAGGGACTGCTAAAGAAAGCCGGCCTTCCCGAAGACGGGAAGACCGTTTTGTATGATGGGAAAACCGGCGAGCCCTTTGACCAGAAGGTCGTCGTCGGCTACATATATATGATGAAGCTTTCGCACCTGGTTTCGGACAAGATTCACGCCCGCGCCATAGGGCCTTATTCCCTTGTTACCCAGCAGCCGTTGGGCGGAAAAGCTCAGATGGGAGGGCAGAGGTTCGGCGAGATGGAGGTTTGGGCCTTGGAAGCTTACGGGGCCGCGTACGCCTTGCAGGAGCTTCTGACGGTTAAGAGCGACGATGTGGCAGGCAGGACAAGAATTTACGAGTCTATAGTGAAAGGTGAGCAGACTTTGGAGGCCGGGACGCCAGAGTCTTTCAATGTGCTAATCAAGGAGATGCAGAGTCTCTGCTTGGATGTCCGGGCGGAAAAGATATGACCTCTTCAAAGGAGGGGATTTGACCGTGAGCAATCGAGTTTTTGGTCATCCGAAAGAGAACATTTTCGATAAGGTGACGATACGAGTGGCTTCACCGGAGGTGATCCGATCGTGGTCGAGGGGAGAGGTCAAGAACCCAGAAACGATAAACTATCGGACGTTCAAGCCGGAGAGAGGAGGCCTTTTCTGCGAAAGGGTCTTCGGCCCGACGAAGGATTGGGAATGCAGTTGCGGAAAGTATAAGAGGCTCAAGTTCAAGGGAGTAATCTGCGACCGCTGCGGAGTCGAGGTAACGCAGTCGAAGGTCCGCAGGGAAAGAATGGGACACATCGAGTTGGCGGTTCCGGTGGCACACATCTGGTTTTTCAAAACGATGCCCTCGAGGGTCGGCAACGTGCTGGGTATATCCACGAGGGCTCTGGAAAGGATTATCTATTACGAGGACTATGTGGTCATTGACCCGGGCACCACGCCCCTTAAGAAGAAGGATCTGCTCAGCGAGACCGCCTACAGGGAAAAGATCGAGGAACACGGCAAAGGCTCTTTTGTGGCTAAAATGGGGGCCGAAGCAATCCGAGACCTTCTGGAGTCGGAGGACCTCGATGAGCTGGGCAAAGAGCTACAGGTGAAGATGCAGAAGACGAAGTCGAAGCAGGCCCGAATGAAGCTCAGCAAGAGGCTGAAAATCATCGAGGGCTTCCGCAAGGCGAATATCAAGCCGCAATGGGTCATTCTAACGTGCGTCCCAGTCATACCGCCGGACCTTCGCCCTCTAGTTCCGTTGGATGGGGGGAGATTCGCGACCTCGGACCTCAACGATCTGTATCGGCGAGTCATCAACAGGAACAATCGGTTAAAAAACATCCTCGAGCTAAAGACCCCAGAGGTTATCATCCGCAACGAGAAGAGGATGCTCCAGGAGGCTGTTGACGCTCTATTTGACAACGGGAGACACGGTCGCCCAGTGATGGGCGCCGGAAACCGATCCCTGAAATCGCTCAGCGATATGTTGAGGGGCAAGCAGGGTCGTTTTCGTCAGAACCTACTCGGAAAACGCGTGGATTATTCGGGAAGGTCGGTTATCGTAATCGGGCCGGAGTTGAAGCTCCATCAATGCGGTCTTCCTAAAAAGATGGCGCTGGAGCTTTTCGAGCCGTTCATTATCAAGCGTCTGAAGGAGAAGGAGCTTGTTTATACGATTCGAAGCGCCAAGAAGATGATCGAGCGGGAGTCCCCGGAAGTTTGGGACATCCTGGAGGAGGTAACGAGAGGACATCCCATTCTCCTGAACAGAGCTCCGACGCTGCACCGGCTGGGGATACAGGCTTTCGAGCCAGTGCTTATCGAAGGCAAGGCGATCACGATTCATCCGCTGGTTTGCACGGCTTTCAACGCGGACTTCGATGGCGACCAGATGGCGGTTCATATTCCCCTTTCCATCGAGGCGCAGATGGAAGCAAGGGTCTTGATGCTGGCTCCGAACAACATATTTCTTCCCTCCAACGGCAAGCCAGTTACGACGCCCTCGCAGGACCTTTCTTTGGGATGTTATTACCTGACAATCGCCGGAGAGAAACCGGAAAAGCCCACAAGGCTGTACGCGGATGCCGATGAAGTAATGATGGCACTCGACCAGGGGCACCTCGGCCTCCAGGAATGGATCGTGGTTCGCATGGACGGAGAGAGGTTGGAGACCACTGCCGGAAGGGTTATTTTTAACGAGATATTGCCTCCAGAGGTACGATTCGTCAACGAGGTGACTACGAAGAAGAAACTGAGCGACATCATCATGAATTGCTACCGTCGAGCCGGACTGGAAAGGACGGTGAAGCTCCTCGATAGCATGAAGGATTTGGGCTTCCACTATGCCACAAAAGCTGGCTTTACCATCTCTATTGACGACATGATTATCCCCCCGGAGAAGAAGGAGTTGATCGAGAAAGCCCGGAACGAGGTCGCAAATGTTGACGACGATTACCACAGTGGGAATTTGAGCGCAGGGGAAAGGTACAACAAGATCATTGATATATGGACCCATACGACCGACAACATAGCCGAAGCTCTCTTCCGCGAGCTGGAGCATAACGGCGGTAAAGAGTCGCTGAATCCCGTTTTCGCCATGGTGGATTCCGGCGCCAGGGGCAGTCGCCAGCAGATTCGCCAGTTGGCAGGAATGCGAGGCCTGATGGCGAAGCCTTCGGGGGAGATCATCGAATCTCCCATCGTGGCGAACTTCAGGGAAGGGTTGAGCGTGCTGGAGTATTTCGTCTCGACGCACGGCGCCCGCAAGGGTCTTGCGGATACGGCATTGAAGACAGCCGACTCGGGGTACTTGACACGAAGGTTGGTTGACGTGTCCCAGGACGTCATCATCAAGGAAGAGGATTGCGGCACGCTAAACGGCGTCATCGCCCGGCCGATGGAACAGGGCGGCGATGAGATCATCCCTCTGGGAGAGAGAATCCTCGGGCGAGTCGCGGTGGACGACATCCTCAACCCCGCCACCAAGGAGGTCATCGTCCCCGCGGGTGAGGAAATTGATGAGGTCGGCGTCCGAAAAATCGAGGAAGTGGATATACGTCAGGTGAAAATACGGTCGGTTTTGACCTGTGAAACGAAGGATGGCATTTGCAGTAAGTGCTACGGGCGAAATTTCGCCAACGGCAAGATGATCGGTCTGGGAGAAGCTGTGGGGATTGTTGCAGCTCAGTCCATCGGAGAACCCGGGACCCAGTTGACCATGAGGACCTTCCATATCGGCGGGGCAATACAGCAGGTTTTCAAGCATCCTCAAATCAAGGTCAGAGGCGATGGCATCGTGAAGTACAGCGGCCTTCGGGCGGTGAAGGACGCTCAGGGGAAGTTCGTGGTTCTCAACAAGAACGGTTTTGCCAGCATCCTCAACGAGGAAGGCCGGGAGATAGAGAGGTACGGCGTCGAGCTTGGTACCGTGATGCAGTATGCAGATGGGCAAAAGATCAAAAAAGGCCGGATTCTGGCCCGGTGGGACCCTTACACGGTCCCCATTTACGCCGAGCATAGCGGTGTCGTGGAGTTTCTGGACATTATCGAAGGGATTACAGCTAGGAAGGGGGTTGAGACCTCGGGAAGATCGAAGCGCTTCGAGAAATTGATTATCACCGAACACAAAGAAGATCTCCATCCTCAGATATTAGTCAAGGACAAAGGGAGCGGTGAGGTTCTCGGCTATTACTCCATCCCTATCGGCGCCCATATCGTACCAAAGGGAGGCGACCAGATTACCGCTGGGACACTCCTCGCCAAGACCCCTCGAAAGATCAGCAAGGTCAAGGACATCACAGGCGGGCTGCCGAGGGTTGCGGAGCTGTTCGAGGCAAGAAGGCCGAAGGATGCCGCGGAGATAGCGAAAATAGACGGCGTGGTCGAATTTCATGGCATAGAGAAGGGGAAGAGAAAAGTTGTCGTCAAGGATGAGGCCTCCGGAATGGCGGAGAGCCATTTGATCCCCGTGGGCAAGCATACCACGGTTTACGAAGGAGCCGTGGTCAGAAAGGGGGAACAGTTGACGGAAGGTCCGGTGATCCCCCACGAGATCCTCGAAGTCTGCGGGCCACGAGAGCTGCAGGAGTATCTCCTCAATGAGATTCAGGCCGTGTACAGGCTTCAAGGTGTGGAGATAAACGACAAACACATCGAGATTATCATCCGGCAAATGCTGAGAAAGGTTCGCATTGTGGAGCCCGGCGATACCGGTCTTCTCTACGGCGAGGCAGTGGATAAGGTCAAGTTTGCCGACATAAACGAGGAGACCATCAAACAGGGAGGGAAGGCAGCGCAAGCCGCTCCTCTCTTCCTGGGCATCACAAAGGCTTCTTTGGGAACGGATAGCTTCATTTCGGCAGCTTCCTTCCAGGATACGACGCGTGTGTTGACGGACGCTGCCTCGACGGGAAAAACCGACTATCTCAGGGGATTCAAGGAAAATGTGATCATGGGGCATATTATTCCTGCGGGAACTGGCTTCCCGCTCTACCGGAATGCCGTGCCCGTCAAGGATGTCGGAGAGCTGGAAGAAAAGCCAGAAGTGGCCACAAGGGCGTCGGAATAAGTGAACCGACGCCTTCAGTGTGTTGTGGGAAAATAAGCGGAGGGTGCGGATGCCGACGATAAACCAGTTGATCAGAAAAGGAAGACGAAAAAAGCTCCGTAAATCCAAGGCGCCGGCGTTGGAAGGGTGCCCCCAGAGGAGGGGAGTGTGCCTGCAAGTGAGAACAATGACGCCGAAAAAGCCGAATTCGGCGCTCCGAAAAACCGCAAGAGTGCGGTTGACAAACGGGCACGAGATCACAGCGTACGTTCCGGGCGTGGGGCATAATCTTCAGGAACATTCCATCGTCCTCGTGCGGGGCGGTCGTGTGAAAGACTTGCCCGGCGTGCGCTACCACGTGATTCGCGGAACACTCGACGCCATGGGCGTCGAAGGGCGAAAACAATCACGGTCGAAATACGGGAGCAAGAGACCGGAAGAGCAGAAGCAAGTGTAAAAAGAGGTCTGTTCCATGTCGAGAAGACGAGTTGCAATAAAAAAGAAGATTGCCCCTGACCCCAAATACAACAGCAAGCTTGCTGCAAAGTTCATCAACAGCGTCATGTTGAAGGGAAAGAAAAGCCTGGCACAGCGCATCTTTTACGAGTGCCTGGATATCGTCGAAAAAAAGGTGCCAGACAAGGACGTGATGGAGGTTCTGTCGCAAGGTGTAGGGAATGTGAGACCACTGCTGGAGGTGAAGTCGAGAAGAATCGGCGGGGCGACCTATCAAGTGCCAATCGAAGTTCGTCCGGAGAGGCGAACGAGTTTAGCCTTGAGGTGGATGATCCAGTTCGCAAGGGCCAGGAAGGGCGTGCCGATGGCCAGAGCCCTGGCTATGGAACTCCTCGACGCCTACAATCGCGAAGGTTCCGCCGTCAAGAAAAGGGAGAACATGCACAGGATGGCGGAAGCGAATAAGGCCTTCGCCCATTACAGATGGTGATTTTTCGGTGGCGCCGCGAGGTGAAAAGGCGGACGCCCGAATTCCATGAGTGCGAGTGTGATCTATGAGCGTTAGCGTTGCTGAAACTGCAGGGAGAAGGCTATTGGAAAGAGAAGCCCCTCTGGAACTCACGCGTAATATCGGCCTGATGGCTCATATTGACGCGGGGAAAACGACCAGCACAGAGAGGATTCTCTTCTATACGGGCAAGCTTTATAGGCTCGGCGAGGTCCATGATGGCACCACGGCTATGGACTGGATGGCGCAGGAAAAAGAAAGAGGAATCACCATAACCTCCGCGGCAACCACATGCTACTGGAAGGAGCACAGGATCAACATCATAGACACGCCGGGGCATGTGGATTTTACGGCCGAGGTGGAAAGATGTCTCAGCGTGCTGGACGGCGCGATTGCCGTCTTTTGCGGGGTGGGTGGTGTTGAGCCCCAGTCGGAGACGGTTTGGCGTCAAGCCGACAAGTATGGTGTTCCGAGGGTGGCATTCGTCAACAAAATGGACCGCCGGGGTGCAGATTTCCACGCCGTAGTTGAACAGATGCAGACCCGGCTGGGCGCCAACGCGGTTGCGATTCAGTTGCCCATCGGTTTTGAGGAAAAGTTCGCGGGCAACATTGACCTGGTCGGGATGAAAAGCCGCGTTTACGGAGAGGAAGACTGGGGAGCCACTTTCGACCTGGTGGACATTCCGGGCGAGCGTCTTGAGGAGGCGGAGCATTATCGGGAGCTATTGCTGGAGCACCTGTCCGAAGAAGACGAGGAGTTCATGGAGAAATACTTTGGCGGAGAGCACATCGGCGAACAGGACATCCACGATGCACTCCGACGATTAACCCTCGCGAACAAGATGGTGCCGGTATTGTGCGGGGCTGCCCTTAGGAACAAAGGAATTCAGCATCTGTTGGACGCTGTTGTGGATTATCTGCCTTCGCCGCTGGACGTTCCACCCGTGGAGGGAGAGCATCCTAAGACAGGCGTCAAGCAGTTCCGGAGAGCGGATGCAGGGGAATATTTCTGTGGGCTGGTGTTCAAAATAATGAGCGATCCCTTCATGGGGAGGCTTTCTTTTTTCCGGGTCTATTCGGGAACCCTGAAAAAAGGTACGAGCGTTTACAACGCGTCATCAGGCAGAAGAGAACGCGTTATGCGTCTATTACAGATGCATGCCAATCACAGTGAGGACAAGGAAGCGGTTTTCGCCGGGGAGATAGCGGCGGCAGTAGGATTGAAAAAGGTCGTCACTGGCGACACTCTTTGTGACGAGCGGCATCGGATCATTCTGGAGCCCATGAGGTTTCCGGAGCCGGTCATTTCCATGGCGATCGAGCCGAAAACAAAAGCTGACCGCGAGAAGCTCAGATCGACTCTGGTTCAGCTTTCGGTGGAGGACCCGACGTTCAAAACGACGGTCAACCCCGATACGGGGCAGACGATTATTTCGGGCATGGGGGAGCTTCATCTGCAGGTGCTCCGGGAACGGATGGTCCGAGAATTCAAGGTCAGGGCAAATGTCGGCAGGCCTCAGGTTGCCTACAGGGAAACTGTTACGGAGACGACGGAGGGCAAAGGCAGCTTAGTGAAACAAACCGGCGGCCGCGGGCATTACGGGCGGGTCGTTCTCCTCCTGGAGCCGGCGCCGAGAGGATCCGGCCTGACTGTCCTCAATCAAGTCAAGGGAGGGCGAATCCCCCAACAGTACATACCATCGGTGGAGAAAGGAATCAGGGATTCTATGACCAGCGGACCCATCGCCGGTTACCCGATGGTGGATGTGAGGGTGACGATCCTCGATGGCGCTTACCACGAGGTTGAC
>JABMQX010000354.1 GCA_013203085.1 bacterium
ATGCCCAAGAAAATCCACAGCGTCTGCTTCTTCAGGTCCACGAACTTCTTTTCCAAAAGCCCCACGTAGAGGATGCCGATAACGTTGCCGTCAACGTCGCGGATCGGGTTGTAGGCTGTGCGGTACCAGTCGTTGACCACAAAGGCTCTGCGTACCCAGGGCTTCCCCTGTCCGAGGACCCGCTCATTGACTTCTTGGGAAACGCGAGTGCCGATTGCTCTTCTTTTGTGTCGGTCGAGAACATTCGTCGAAATCCGAAGGTCGCCCTGGAAGATGGTCGCCGTCCCCATATCTTTTCCCCCGTACTTCTCATCCCGATAGACGATGCTCTTGACCTTGTCCACGATGGCATTCCCCTCGGGCTCAGCCAGAAAATCCCTGTTCAGCAAGTGCCCGCCGTACAGCACGCCGATAAGCTTTTTGGCTCCGCCAAGCTCTTCGGCTTCGGCCAGCACCGGCGCCGCTGCCTTGACCATCATGCCGGAGGTTTCTTCCTTTTCTTCTCGTGGCTTTGCGTGGGGAGTGTCGCGAATCTCGATCCGGGCACGCTGAGCCAAGTCCTCACCTTCTTTGAGCAGTTCGTCTCGAGGGACGATCTGTGTCCCGGAGACGACTTGCCGGGTCTTGAGAACCTTCGCAATCACCGGGTCAGCCGCTTGTGAATCGCCGACCGATTGCGGGTTTCTCGCCCTTGACACGACAATCCCCTTGTCGTCTGTCAGCGTGAGGAGGTCGAGACCCTCCATTACCCGTATCTGCTCCAATTCAGCGCAAGTCCTTTTCCAGTCCGCCGCGAGGACCGCCTCCCGAAGGAAATAGCGTATGGAAGCATGCCGCACGGCGCTTTCGACATCCCGCACGCTCTGATTGTAAACCTCCCAAGCGGAATTGAGGTCCATCCTGACCTTGTTCTGCGCCTGGCTTACAATCCGGTCGCCGATGAGCAGCACTCCCACTGCCGCCGCTATCACCCCGGTGACCAACACCACAACCAAGAAATGAAGAATTAGCTTCGTCCTGAAAAGCATCGCGAAAACAGCTCCCTTCGGTAATCGCCGGGGCTTTGCCTTTGCCCCCCCGGCGTCTGTGTAAAACTTATATTCCCCTGCCAACCGATGTCAAGAACGAAACGCGGAAATGCGTGCGCCGGTAATGTCAATAAAAGTGTGTAAAATTGTTGGGTGCATTCTCCGAGCATCTTTAAGCAGCCTTTTTATAGGTCGAGGCGATCTCTTTGATTCGATAACAGGTCCGAGTCCAGCGGGTGTTATGATAAGCAAATAGGCTGTACATTATGCGATTACAGCTTGCGACGTCGGAAAAGGTCCCCATGACCTTCAGCCTCCTTCGCACTTCTCGGAACAATCGCTCGATGACATTCGTGGTGCGTATGATCCTGCGATGCTCCACGTGGCAGCGGAGGAAAGGCAACAGGTTATCAATGTCCTTCGCGAGGCACTTGACGGCTCCGGGAACCTTTTCGCCCCAGGTCCTCTCCCATTCCCTGAAAACCCTCAAGGCGATCTTGACCGTTGGGGATAGGTAGATTTTCCGGGCGTGGGCGATGCACTCCTTGAGATATTTCTTCGGGCACTTATTGGCTACGTCTTGAGTATGCGCACCTCAATTGGAACAATCACTTGATGGGTGATGGCCGCACGGTACCCCCGTGGACTCTGGGCCAGTTGTCGAATCCGCTTGAGTGCCTCGGTGATTTCACGTATTATCATGTCAGCGAAACAGTTCCGGTGGCTTTTCCTTGAATCTGCTGAGCAGGCAAAAGGACGGAGTGTTTATGGCTACGTTCAATCCCATCACACGGCGAGGCTTTCTCGGCCAGGCGATGAAGCTGGGAGCAGCCAGCCTACTCACTGGACATGTCAATACCTCCAGCGTGCGGGCAGCGCCCGAACGGCCAAAAGGCAGTGAATGGCGGATCGGTTGTTACACACGTCCCTGGGGCAAGTATCATTACCGGACGGCCCTGGACGCCATCGCTGAAGCTGGCTTCGAACATGCGGGTCTGATGACGAGCAAATCAAAGACAGGGCTGGTCATCTCGGTCGGGACTACGCTCGAAGAGGCTCGACAAGTCGGCCAGGACGCCAAGGAGCGGGGACTGCAGATCCCTTCCGTGTACGGCGGCGACATACCAGTGCATCAATCCCTGCAGGCGGCCATCGACGCCCTGCGGAAACTCATTGACAACTGTGCCGTGGCTGCGGCCAAGACACTGTTGATAGGAGGCACCGGGATGCCCGAATTGTACGGGCTTTACTACAAAGCCATCGCCGAATGTTGCGACTACGCCGCTGAAAAACGGGTCGGGATTACCTTGAAGCCTCACGGCGGACTTAACGCTACTGGGCCCCAGTGCCGCAAGGCGATCGAGAAGGTCGGCCACAAGAACTTCACCTTGTGGTATGACCCGGGCAATATCTACTATTACTCGAATGGTCAGCTTGACCCTGTTACAGATGCCGCGACTGTTGACGGCCTTGTGACAGGCATGTGCGTCAAGGACTACAGGCATCCTAAGAATGTCCTGGTAACGCCGGGCACGGGCAAGGTGAACTTCAGGGCCGTTCTGGCTCGCTTGAAGAAGGGTGGCTTCACGCACGGCCCGCTGGTGATCGAGACCCTGGCGCCAGGTGGCCTGGACGAAACGCTCGAGCAGGCGAAGAAGGCTCGGAAATTCGTCCGGGAGGTGACATCATGAAATCCCCATCGTAGGAAATCCTGTCCGTCGTGGCGATAGGTGAGCATCTCGCCCGTGCATGCACAGTTCGAATCCAACGGAAAGCTGTTGATATTCCATCGTACTGCCACTACATTGAAACAGTGCCAGCAGGAATAGAGAAACGAACAGCGCCTATCCAAGTCTCGGAAGGAGATCGCAAATCATCAACCCATCGTTGATGCGATAGAACGTCCAGAACCGAGGAGGGTGCACTATGACCATGCAGAAAGAAATGACGCGACGCGATTTCTTGAAGACGGCGGCGCTGGCAGCGGCGGGCGCCGGATTTGGTTTCCTTCCCACAACCGGGAGCCCTCAGCAACAGGGGAAGCGACCAAAGCAAGCCAGCGGTGTTACGGTCCTGAACCCGCAGAACCGTGTGCCCGTCAGTTTCATCATCGACGATTCGACATGCCTGGTAAATCTGGCGCACTTTTGCATCCCGCAATTTCAAGAGGTATTTCCCGATCGCTACAAGCAAGATTGGAGAAGCTTGCCCCGCGAGATACCGGACGCGTTTGTACGCAAGTTCGGCGAGTGGTGTCGTGAGCATAAGATAAAAGGGAAATACAGCGTGGTACCCTATCCGGCACTGGTGGGTTGGTTAGACCGTGATCTGCCAGGATGGTCGAAGAAGCAACTCGATGAGAGCATTAGGTTGGTGCGCGAATTCATGATGTCGGATTGGGACATCCATCCCGAAATGGTCACCCACACCTGGGTCATCAACACCAAAACCGGCCGCCCCTATCCCGAGAGGAGTGCACGTTTCATGGAGAACTGGGGATGGTCGGTCGGCAAGTCCGTCGACGAGCTGGCAGATTACATGAGCTATGCTCTGCGGATTCTCAAAAATGTCGGATTGGAATGTGAGGGCATTACGACTCCCGGCGGCTTCGGAAACCGTGTGCTCCCTGAGCTGTCCGAGGCGACGCTGGAGTCGTGCCGTGATGTCTTCAAAGCCGAAATTCCTCATTACTTCCGACATCTTTTCACGGATGACCGGAGCGTCGCGCCACGCGTGGAGTACGCCTCAAGCTTGACGGGGCCTGATCCGAAATGCGTTGTGTCCATCATCGGTTGCACGGGAGACTGGTTCGGGGGATGGGACGGGCTATCACCCGGCTCGGTTGACAGATTCATTACCGAAGACCTCAAAGGAGGTCGCCTGCCACAAGTCATCGACAAGGGCGAACCGGCGGTGTTGGTGTGTCATTGGCCGGGCATCTATTACAACGGCGAGGAACTGGGCTTCAAAATCTTCAAGGAAGTTGTTCGGCGGATTCACGCCCGATACGACAACTTGATCTGGATGAAGCTTAGCGAAATCGCGCGGTATTGGGCCGCTAAGAAGCTAACGCAGATTGACAAAGTAGGCAATCGAGTAGTATTCAACGCCCCGTTCGCCACAAAGCGGTTTACGGTGCGAATTCAGACTGATTCCCCAAAGGTTCCCCAACTGATCATCAACGGTTTCCCCGTTCCGCTGCGGCGAGCAAAGGCCTTGCTTGGGCTGGAGAGTGCAACGTGGCACGCAGATGATCGGAACGTGACGGTTTGCTTTGACTTGCCGAAAGGGAAATCAATTCTGGGAGTGTGAAGAGCGTGTTTCACCAGAGGCTTCCCGTGGCGCTTTTCCACCCGCTTCCGGGCGATCTTGCTCAGAGCTTCGTTAGCATCTGCGATGGCATTGTAGTCCCCCGTTGGCCATTGACGTTCGGACACTGGTGGAGAAGCCGCGGCAGGCTCGGCGAAGAACTGTACAAATCCCGTCCTAAACCTTGAAGAATATCTTCCTTTTGTAAAAGAAATAGAGGATATACCAGATCACGCCGAGGACCAGGAACGCTTGGAGCACCGTGCCGTATAGGCCCATAGCCTCCACTTCGCGTTATACCGCCCACTCGGATTGCGTCTACTCAAATCTCAGAAGGACCTTGCTCGCTCCCCTGTAAGGTCTCTTTCGGCGTAGCCATTGGCACCTGGTGAAGTGTCGCGCCCCACAGTTTCCAAAGCGAGCGATCTTCCTCTATGGGCAGGCATAGTTACTTTCTGTCCATGGAGGAAATTGTTTTAGAATTTCGCTTCTCGCCTTTTTACAATTTACAGCATTTCAACGGAAGAGTATGGAGGGCCGTAGCCCTCATCCTCATCGCAGCTTTACGACGGCTCACCGGCGTGCCTGATTACTTTCAACAGGGGCTGAGCGGAACAATTTTCCGCCGTACACAGCCCACGAAGGGTGGAAACCGGCCACCCTGAGACCCCTAACGATACTTCCACGGCGCGGCCTCTGTATTAGTCAAAGCAGAGAAATGTTCCCATCGGTGCTATCTTTGCTCAAAACTGTACCAGCCGGGTGCGGCTCCATTTCAGTGGCAGTGGCACGCGTG
>JABMQX010000355.1 GCA_013203085.1 bacterium
ACATAGAGTGCTCCGCCGGATGCCAGAGAGAAGAGATTTCCCCCCGGATACGGCGTCTCCATCTCGACGATGCGCCCTTCGTCGTCGAACCCGATGCCGTTGAGGACGACAAAGCCGCCTCCCTGGAGGGGATCCCCCGCCATAAAGGACTCGGCAAGATAATCGAGGCAAGTGCCGTTGATGACCACGCGAGGGCGACCGACTGCGTTGATGAGGGGCCTGCCTGCGGCGTTTCCGAGCACAAAGACTCGCCCGCCTTTTGCTCCGTACAGGAAAGTCTGCCCCACGTCGCCATGTACGACGAGTTTGCCCCGCCGGAGAATCTGCCCTATCTGGTCCTGCCCGTTCCAGTGAACGTTAATGGTCATTCCGTCAATCCCGGAGGCGAGATAGTCCCCAGTGCTGTCGTAGGCGTCAATGACAACATCTTCGGTATTCGTACCCACGCCGCAGCCGAGAAATCGCTGGCCGGTGCAGCCGTACCAGATGAATCGCCTCCATGCCATTTCGTAGGCACGAGCCAACAACCGCGCGTCGCATTCGTCACCCTGCGGCGGGAAGCTCCGCGAGTTCACGACGAGAACCTCCTCCTTCCCATGGGGTGGTCTCAGCTCGGCGCGGGTCTCCCAATCAATGGAGGCGTATCTCGACACAGCCTTTTCGGTGATAGGCGGAACGCTGTCGAAAATCTCGTGAAGAGAACGGTGGATAATGTCCAGCACGGAGCTGCGTTTCTTCTCGCCGGTCGGGTAGCGGCGATCGTTGAGGAGAGTCAGAACTTCGATAGCTGCCTGGCGGTTCTCGTCATCACGAGAGGCGTTCTGGACGATCCGGCGGCACGCCAGCCTGAGATCGTCGAAGGACCAAGAGGACATTCTCTCCCGGCAAAACTGATAAGCCTCCCGAGGACGCCTCTCGCTCAGGAGCCGCTCGATCTCCCCCGCCCAGGGCGGGGCATCGGAATCTTCGGAACCGACGGCTGGCTGGCTCAAGTCAGCGTGCTTCTGATTGGGTGCGGTTGCGATGGTGCGGCCGAACTTGTCGGTGCAGGTGAGCTTTTTTTCGCCGTCGCCGGTGATAGTGAATATGAATGCGCCGCCGTCGGTGTGGCTGCCGCCACGGGCGTTCCAGTAGCGGTCGGCGATGGGGCAGAACCGGCTATCTTCCTCCGCAAGACTCTGAAGGGTGGCGTCAATAGCTTGCTTCTCGGAACAGATCAATCCTATCTGCACTTCTCCCTCCTGAAGCGCGAACACTTGCGGCCGCAGCATCGCAGTATCAGTAATGCCGATCATCTGCAGCCGGTTCTTATCGGGATCATTTCGTCCAATGATGAAAAACCACGGGCCGTCGGGGGAGGCGTGGATGTGAGAGACCTGAATCTGCCGGTAGATTCGCTGCTTTTCGGGCGGAAGAAGGTCGAAATCCCTTTCCGTCGTGGGAGCGAGAGCCTCGATAATGTACTCCAAAGGATATTTATAGATGCGGTTCCAGAGGTCGAAAAGAAGCACGGAGACCTCCGTATCGGTCAGGAACAACGGTTTGATGTTCCGCTGGGCGAGATATTCGCAGACGGAATAGTAGTTGGCGAAATCGCCGTTGTGGACGAGCGCCTCGTGCATTCCGCAGAACGGGTGAGCGCCCCCCGGGTGCCACACGCGGCCCTTCGTGGGATAGCGTTGGTGGGCGATCCATATGTGGGCTTCGAGGTTCTCGAGTTTGTAATACTGAACAGCCTGCTCGGCGTACCCCACGATCTTGAACATGCACATGTTCCGGCCGTGAGACAAAACAAAAGCTCTCTTTTCGCCGAGAGAGGCGTAAAACTTCTCGTTCAGGCGAAAGGAGTTTTGATAGACAAATTCATCTTCAACGTCTCTCAGCGGCGAATCCGTGAGAGCGTGCTCCGAGGCGAACTTTTCCAGAACGTCCTGCTTAACCCGAACGAAGTACCTGCTGACATCGGGCGGGCGAACCGCCAATCCCTCGATGTCCCGGTAATCCGCCACAGTCTCGGTATCCCCTCCGGCATGGACATCGAAGACCGGGTCAATGAATTCCTTCTCGATCTCGCCTTTTGCCGAAGGATCGAGCAGCGCCACCTGGACAAGGTAATCCTCTTCGAGGACCTTGCGAGAAACTCCGAGCCTTTCCGGGACCAGCCCCGCGGCGGCGATACCTCCGCCCTTGCCGTTACCGCGATTGTGCATTTGGACGGACGGAGCGTGGATGTGCTTACCCCGGACCGGGACGCTGCACGCGAAGCCGGTTACGCCGCAGCCGCCCTCTGCCGCTTCCACACGACGCCGATTATGTAACGCCGCCGTCTCGGCGGCAGTTCTGAGGGCGTCGGCCGTCCGGCCGGGGCAAGATGCCCCCGATATCCCGCCAAGGCGGGACAAGATGCCAGCGGTACAAGCGCCCGGAGGAACAGACCAACCTCTCGCGGCAAGCCGCTGGCGGCTCTCGATGAATCGTTCTGGAAGAAGCTCACGATTTATCATCTTTCCGGCTGGTCCTCGTAGTCCAGGTGCAGGAGGAGGTCTGTTCGACCTCGCAACTCGGTTACGCTTCTGAGACCGCAGCGTCGCAGAATATCGAGAAGCTGAATGTGCCAGGCATTGAGAAGGTTGATGAGTCGCTGTGTCGCCCAGCCCAATTCCATTTTCTGAACGAGCTTTTCGTCAGTTGTGGCAATGCCGCGTGCGCATCCCCGGCCGCTCTCGCAGTTCCCGCAACGGATGCAGCCAAGCGCGACAAGCTCGGTAGTTCCGATGACGACGCCGTCCGCTCCCAGTGCGATGGCTTTGGCGGCGTCGTAAAGGGTGCGGATACCGCCGCTAACGATGAGGGCGACGTTGTCCCGGATGCCCTCCGATTGCAGGAAGGCGTGGACGCGGGGAATAGCGTATTCAATCGGCATGGCGATATTCTTCTTGGCGATGTCTGGTGCGGCGCCAGTCCCTCCGTAACTCCCATCGAGATGGATGATGTGTGCTCCGGCAAAATAGCTCCCCACCGCCACCATGTCCACGTCAACGGGGGTGGAGACCTTCACGGCAATCAGGGCGCCGGGGTTTATCTGCTTGATCCAGTCAATATGCTTCTTGTGGTCCTCGACGGAGTAAACGCTGTGGAAGGGGAAGGGTGAGAACAGCGAACTGCCGGGGACGGTCTCCCGCATGGCGGCGACTGCCGGGGTAACCTTGTCTCCGAGGAGATGCCCCCCCAGGCCCGGTTTTGCCCCTTGAGCGTACTTGAATTCGACGATCCTCGCTCTGCGTATCGTCTCCTCTCGCACCCCGAACAAGCCGGTGGCAACCTGAGTGATGATGTGGTCTTTGAACGGGACAAGGCGCTCGGGATAACCTCCCTCCCCCGAGCACGTGAAGGTGTTCCAGGCGGCGCAGGCCCGCGCTCTGGCGACCATGGTCACGGGACTGACCGAGCCGAAGGACATCCCCCCGCCGTAAACCGGGATGTCAATTTGCACGCGGGGACGCTCATCATCTTTTCGCTTGTTGAGTTCGATCGCCGTCGAGATCTCCCTCTCGTCAATCCGTGGCGGGGTCTCGGGGAAACGGAAACGTATTCGGTCGAATCCTCCACCCGACGCACCGATCTTGTATTCGAGGTCTCCGTCGGGGACCTCTCCGGTCTCCGCCATTCGCCATGTGCTGAGGATGAGGTCGGCGGTCCAGCGGTAGTCCCCGAGGGACTCGTACATGGGGCTGAGCTTGACCCTGAGGGCGCTTTGAGGACAGTGGTCAGGGCAAAACCTGCCGATCTCCTTGCACCTGAAACCCTGGCACAAATAATCGCTGGGCGGCAGGAAATGGCTATATCCTTCCGGCTTGACGTGCACACCTCGCGGGCAAATCTCGACGCACTTTCCGCACATGGTGCAAGCCGCACTCCGCCATACCTTGTATTTCCCAACCGGGTTTCGGAATCGCTCCTCAACCCGCCGGACTTTTCGTTCGGGGATGGCGTCGAGCCGTTCTTTTTCCTCTATGATGTCGAGTTCTGCTGTTTTCATCACTCTACGATGGCACCAATTCGCCTGCTTCTACTTTTCTCTGTCCGAAAATCGGTCCGAAGCTCTCTCGCTCGAGGTCCTCAAAGAACATGGCTCGTCCGACCTCCCCTCGCAGCCTCCGAACCTCTCTAATGCCCATGGCGCCGAGGACCTCGA
>JABMQX010000356.1 GCA_013203085.1 bacterium
AAAAAGTCGAGAAGTGAAAGTAATCTCTGCTTCCAGAAGAGTTGATCTTGTTGGCGGATATCCCGATTTGTTCGCGGAGCTGCTGGATAGAAAAGCGCCGCCGGAGTCTGTTCATACGCTCGTGATCTGGACGAAATCCCCCCGGAATCTGTTGTTTCACCCAGTGCTGTCGGCGAAGGTGAAGGAATACGAGAGCCTTTTCCTGCATCTGACGGTGACCGGCATGGGAAGTTCTCTGCTGGAGAGAAATATCCCCCCTCCGGGAAAGGTTCTGGGGCTTCTTCCCGGTCTAATCAGTCTAATAGGTGGACCGGAGCACATTCGCATGCGTTTCGACCCCATTGTTCATCTGCGGATGCCTGACGGCAGCATCTACTCCAACCTCGGCTGTTTCGAGGAGGTTGTCCGGCCGGCGGCAAGGCTTGGGATTAGGGACGTTACGATAAGCTGGATGGATGAGTACCGGAAAGTCGTTTCCCACCTCAAGGCAAAGGGGATAATTTCCCAATCCCCTTCCGAAGACGTGAAAAGAAAGGATCTGGAGGTTCTCCTCGAGAAAGGGGCCAAGTATGGGGTGAAACTGCACGGATGCTGCGAGCCAATCATGGAGCGCTCGAGATGTATTGACGGTTGGCTACTGAGCGCTCTTCATCCACGCGGCCTTCCATGCTCCACGAAGAAAGCCGCCGGGCAGAGGGAATTATGTGGCTGCACGGAAAGTTACGATGTCGGGGCTTATAGGCTTTGCCCCCACGGCTGCCTTTACTGCTACGCTAACCCGAATATCGAGCAAGGGAACCGGGAGTAATATAAAAGGGGTTGGCGATTGGGGGCCGATTGGGAAAGGCGGGTTTCGCGAGTCACCGTTCTTAGCGGGTCACCACTCGGTTTCGCCCAAGTGATTTCGCCTTGTAAAGAGCTTTGTCTGAGGCGGATACGAACTCTTCCTCACATTTGTGTAAATCTTCCAGGTTCTTGAGATCTTCCCTCATCACGGAAACTCCGATACTTACGGTCAGCGAGCCTTCTGGTTGAGAGGACTCGCCCTCGAAAGAATGTTTCTCGACGGCGCTCCTGATCCTCTCAGCGACCGAGGCTGCGCTCTCCGTAGAGGTCTCGGGAAAGACGACGGCAAGTTCCTCCCCGCCGTATCGGAAGGCAAGGTCTGTTTCGCGGATGGACTCCCGGATGATCGCCCCTATGGTGGCAAGAGCCTTGTCCCCGGCAAGGTGACCGACAGAGTCATTGTAATTCTTGAAGAAGTCAATATCAATCATTGCGAGAGCGAGGTTTCTATCGTATCTTTTGGTCCGAGAGATTTCTTGCTCAATGTGCTCGTCGAAACCCCGCCGATTGCCAAGGCCGGTCAGAGAATCTTCCCTGGTGAGCTGTTCAAGTCTCGTGTTGAGATCTTCGAGCCGTTTCTTATTACGTTGCTCTTTCTCCTCGGAAGCTTTCAGCTCCCTCATCTGCCTTTTTGCGACTTCCACCAGATGGGTTACAACGGTGGGAATCCGATCGATCTCATCCCCGTCGGGCGACATGGAAATGTCAGTGAGAGAATCACCCTCCTTGCGGAGTTTCTCGATGGTACTCATCGCCTGGTTTACCTTTCCCCAAAGTTCCTTCATCACTCCACCGCCCAGCAAGGCGATGCCCAGGGCTATGAAGGCGAGGGTGCTGACCGATACTATCCCCATGCTTTTGCGGAGGATGACATTTGTCTGGACGATGTAAAACATCACCAAAAGAGGGATGATGGTGGTCAGCGCGTAGATGATGGCGAGCTTCACACGGGTTCTCTTGCCCGCATGGGTAGAGCTTCCCGTCTCAGGGCCCCCTTCGGTCCGGTTTTCCATCGTGTGTTCCTCAGGGGCAGGACCCGCCAAATCTTCGTTAGAAATGATCTCGCCGAACGTCTGTGTTCTCTCCATGGCAGTGGACCGTGTTTGTTGGGGTGAATCGCTTACATTGTGAATTGCTCTCCAAGATATATCTTCCTTGCCGTAGGGTGATTGATGAGAAATTCTGAAGTGCCGGAGCATTCCACGCGTCCTTCGTTGATTATGTACGCTCTATCCACAACGCTCAGTGTCTCTCGAACGCTGTGATCGGTGAAAAGTATGCCAATGCCTTTCTCGCGAAGATCACGGATGATCTCCTGAACGTCAAAAACCGCAATAGGGTCTACACCGGAGAAAGGCTCGTCCAGCATAATGAAGCATGGTGAAGTCACCAGCGCCCGGGTTATCTCCAATCTTCGTCGCTCGCCTCCGGAAAGTGTATATGCTTTCTGTTTCGCGAGGTGAGATATACTGAGCTCTTCGAGGAAATGCTGGAGTTTTCTCTTCCGTTCGCCAGCGTTTGGCTCCATCGTTTCCAGAATGGCCAGAAGGTTTTCTTCCACGGTCAAATTCTGGAAAACCGATGGTTCCTGGGACAGATAACCCATTCCAAGCCTCGCTCTTTTGTAGATGGCAAGTCCTGTTACGTCCCGCCCCCGAAAGAAGACTTTTCCCTCGTCCGGGCGGATCAACCCAATGATCATGTAGAAAGTCGTCGTCTTCCCGGCGCCGTTCTTGCCGAGAAGCCCCACGATCTCCCCCCGATTCACGACGATATCTACTTGATCTACGACCCTCCTTCTTCGGAAGGACTTGACCAGTTTGTCGGCTCGTAGAAGCTCGTTTTCCCCGTCGGGAGAGCTGACTGGCACATCCGGCGCCTCTGGTTTTGCGGGATTTCTGTGTGGCGGTTGGTCTTTCATTTTCGAATCGCCTCTTCGGTAAGCGGATTCGGCTTTTTGCGCACAACACCTCCCGTTGTGGAAATTTCCCCAGATGAGGGTTACTTCGCCCCGCCAACAGGGGTTTTTTCCTCAGACCCGGAAACTGGCTTCGGCTTCTCCGGCTTGCTTGATTCCGGTTCCAAGAAGCCCAGAAAGCTCTTCCTATCAGGGTTGAAGTCTATGGTTTCAACCTCTTTATCGAAGATGATCTTATTCTCGTTCCTGTCAAAGATCAATTCAAGAGCCTTAACCTGCATCTTTTGCTCTTCGTCTCTGTACACAACTTTCTTGCCAGTTTTCGGGTCGTAGAAGAGATGAATGATATTGGTTTTAGCGTCGTACACGGCTATCGCACACCGCGCCTGCTTTTTCCCTTCCACTTGGTTAATGATGACGTTGCCGGTGCATCTGACAATCTTGATCCCTTTTAGCTTTGGATTCTTTTTTTCCTCCTCGTCGGTGTAATTCCAGACTTCCATCTTATCAGCATAGATAGTGCCGCTATCATCCTTTGCCACAACGTCTCCGGTATAGATAGCCAGAGGGGGAGGTGGGAGCTTTTTTTGGGATTCTGAGAGGGGCTTTCTCTTCTTCAAATCCAGGCTGAACTTCCTTGCCGTGATGACCAGATGAGACCTCTTCTTCTTTTTTTCCTTTGACCCGTCCGGGCTGGCCTTTGACGGGTCAATCTTCCCAGCCGGCGACGGTGACGCAGGCTCCAATTCCCTGACCAGTGCCCTCGCGATATCCATCCGCGTTGTTACGCCACCTTCGCAATAGAGTACGCGATTATTCTTGTCCTTGTCGAACACGGCGACGGGGGAGGACACTTTGATGACGTCGTCGCCATCTATCACCTCCCCCCGGAAGTCGGATATTCTGTCGGTCGTGGCATTCACAGAGATGGACTTTCGTCCACTGATTTTCCACTGATATTTCCCTTTCTCGCCCGGAACCGGCAACTTAAACTCAAAATCTTGGCGTGTGATTTTCGGCAACACCGGAGGTGTTTTGTCCGGCGAAGGAGCCTTCTCGCGAAGAGCCTGAGCTCGTGCGGCGGCCATGTCACTGTCCCTGACCCAGAACATCGCCATGAATATCGCTGCCACCGCCCAGAACCCGATCAGCAGCAGAGCCTTCCTGGCAAAGCTGGCAGTTTCTCGTCGCCTGATATCGTTCATCCTTCGCTCCTTTCCGACTCCACTTTGGCCACCGCTTTCTCCCACAGCCCGGAGGATTTCAACAGGGAGTCTATCACCTCCCGGACGGCGCCTTTT
>JABMQX010000035.1 GCA_013203085.1 bacterium
CAATTTCTTCAAGGCCGCACAGATGTTGCGAAGCCCTTCTCCGAAATTCTCCCGCCGGTGCCCTGTGACAAGTATCATTTTGCGATCATCCGCGCTAGGTACGGTTGCATAAAACTCGCTGGCCAGAGGCCGCAGGCGATCGCCCGCATCACCGATTCTCTTCAAAACCATGAAGAGTGCATCAATGACCGTGTTACCCGTCAGGTGGATGCTCTCGTCGGGTACGTTCTCCCGAAGAAGGTTTCGTCGAGCGTTTTCTGTTGGGGCGAAATTGTAATCTGCAAGAATGGAGATAGACCTCCTGTTAAACTCCTCGGGGAAAGGACTGTACTTCTCCCCCGTCCGAAGCCCCGCCTCGACATGTCCGATGCGGATGCCATGGTAGTATCCGACGAGCGCAGCGATAAAGGCCGTAGTCGTGTCACCCTGTACGAGAACGATATCCGGTTTCTCGGCTGCAAACACTCCGTCCAGTGCTCGCATGACGTTCATGGAAAGTCTCGCCAGGGTTTGATTCTCCTCCATGAGATCGAGCTCGATGTCGGGCTTGATCTCAAGCAGCTCGAGAACTTGACGGAGCAGCTGTCGGTGCTGGCCTGTCGTACAAATGACACTTTGGACTTGTTCCGCATGCTTCTCCAGTTCCCGGAGAACCGGGGACATCTTGATGGCTTCGGGACGCGTACCGAATACAGTCATAACTTTCAGCATTTTAGGGCTCCATTACTTTCAGTCGGTAAAACCGCATCGCCACATTTGGGGAGTCAGGCAGCAGCCGATCGGTATCTCCTGCATCTAGGAAGACCTTATCGTCGCAATCTCCTGTTATCGCCAGGCCTAAGTCGGCCCATCCGCTTAGACCGCCAAGCGCCCCGTCCCAGTACTGTAGCTGGTAGACAACACCGTAGTCCGTATTCCAGCGAAGGGAGACCTCCCCCGTTCCCGTAAACTCGATAGACTTCAATGTGAGGTAATACACGGGAAGCGCGCCATCCAGGCAATATGCGAGGTTGTCGTTTGAACCGGAAATGATCCTCTGGCTGCCTCCGCTCTCATCATGCACGGAAGTGAGGGACAGGACTTCTCCCTCGGCCATGTGGAACCATATCCGCGATGCAAGGTTTGCACCGGACAGGCAGTACGTCATGCCTGCCGTGGTTCCACAGACAACCTCGTCCACGCCGTCGGCGTTAAGGTCGGCAACCGTGATGACGCGTTTGATATCAGCGCACGTGGCGAACGAAGATAAAAAGTCACCGGTGCTCGTATCGAGACGGTATATAGAGTTGTCGGCGGTCCCAGCCACGACGGAGTCGGGTTCGTTCGCCCCATCGCCATCAAGTGCCGCCACGCACCACACATCGCCGCCTGTAGGAAAAGACCACAGTTTCACTCCACGTCGGCCTACGCCCACACCTCTGAGGCAAACCACCTCATTGTAAGCGGTCCCGACAACCAGATCATCACGCCCATCGCCAGAGACGTCACCGATGGATACGACCGACCAGACGTCTCCTAACATGTCGGACGACCAGAGCTCGCTACCGGTCGCTCCGTCGAGGCGGTAAACCTTGTTGTCGGCGCAACCGGCGAGGACATCCTCTCCGCTTCCGACCGAATCACTCGGTATAGTCCCCACGGACCAAACGTCTCCACCGGTCGGAAACGACCAGACCATTTCTTTCGCGATCCCGTCAAGGCACAGGACCCGGTTGTCGGCGGTACCCGCAAGGATTTCTGCTGTACCGTCCCCCGTCACGTCCTCGATTGTTCCGACCTGCCACACGTCGCCATCCGTCGCGTACCTCCACAAAAGCTTTCCCTGGCCCTGCTGATTGCCGCTTAAAGACAACACCTCGTTATAGGCTGTACCTGCTACCACATCTCGATAGCCATCGCCGTCGAGGTCCTGGACTGAGGAGAGGGACCATATGTCGCCCTGCGTCACGTAGCTCCATATCAGGCTGGCATCACTACCATCAATACAACTGATCGTGTTGAACGCGTCGCCGGTCACGACCTCGGAAATGCCATCCCCGGTGATGTCATCAATTTCGGCTACCGACCAGACGCCGCCTTCAAGCTGGTGGTACCAGAGTTGCGTTGCGATTGGCTGTGGCAACGCTTTGAAGCCCCAAAGCACGCAGCTTATCAACGCAACTGACCATAGAAACCGTCCGAAAGTCGCCATATTACCACCTTCCATTACCAGCCGTGCCAGAAGGCCACGAGAACCCGCGGACCATCATTAAATTGGTCGTAAGGGTTTGGATCTCGTCCTTCCACGCCAAAATAGGAGCTCTCCACGTACTCCACTGATATGCCCAGATCGAAGTTCTTTAACGGTTTGATTCGCATGCCCAGGCCGCAATAGGCTCTGTTGTTCCAAAAGTCGTGATTGGTATCGCCGATGAGGTCGAGCCTCAAGTAGGTTTCCGCATTGGCGCCAAAGAGGCTAAAATCCCCGAATCCCTCTCGAATCTGGAGGTTGCCGATGACGTTGTCGCGATCGCGCTGATAATAGATCAGGTCTCCATAGATCTCCCTCCATCCCGTGAAGGGCAGATAGAATCGCGAGTCTCCGTTTCTATTGGCGTTGTCCCATCTTTGCCAGAAGGCCAATCCCCCTCGCAAGCCTGCGAAAGTCGTCCGGCTGGGAATCGGATCGTCTCCCTCTATGCCGTAGAAAAAACCCCAGGAGTGTTCGAGAAAGAGATACATTCCGAATTTCTCGAACGGTTTGATTCTGAGCCCGCCGCCAACGTGAGTCTTGTTGTTCCAATAGTCTTCGTTGATGTCCTTATAGGGTCGAACCAGGAAATAGGGAAGCAGCGGCCTTCCTGCTAAATCTGCGATCTTCGTCCCCAACTTCAGCTCCGCATAACCGATCAGGTTCTGTTGGAATTCGATATTGTAGCTCGCCTCGCTGTATATTTCGGCCCAGAATCGGCTCTCGTTCTCCTGCATCTCGTCGGGCGCCGCCGCAGTTGGAGAGGGGATGGGCGAGGCAACCAGAGGGGCATCCTCTCCCTGACAGACAGCCGTCATAAGAAGAAAAATCGCCCACAAAAAACCTGAAACCTCCCTTGGCCTTCTCATCCTCTCTCCCTTTGCTTCAGTACAGGGACTTCGCCGAAGCGCTCGGTCTTGTCCCAGACGCTGCCTTCCTTCTTCACGTAGTCGAGGATCAATGCCCGGAACACCACATAGATCCAGGCCTGACAATAGGTGAAGTACATCAATGCAATGTAAACAAGATCTGAGAGTCGCGCATCGCGTTCGTAAGATATGCTTAGCGAAACTTCCAGAAAGAAAAGAGCGAACGCCATAGCCCAGACGGCGAAGTAAGGACCGGGAACTTGTAGCGCGATGATGCCTACTGCCGACAGAAGGAAAAACACGTGCGAAAGCACTATGGCAACAAGGAAGAGGTAGTACAGCAAAAAGAGGTACTGGAGTTCCATCGCCACAATCTTGTTCTTGAAACCCAAGGATTGGCGAAGGAACTTGCGCATGACGTAAAAGTTCCCCCGTACCCACCGCGTGCGTTGCCGGACCCAGACGCGAAGCTGCTCCGGCTCCTGCTCCCAGGTGGTAGCGTATGGAACGAACTTGATGCGATATCCCTTCTGGTAGATACGAACGCTCAGTTCTGAGTCTTCCGTGATGGCCTTCTCATCCCAGCCTCCACATTCCTCGAGAACGCTTCTTCGAATGATGAAATTCGTCCCCGGAAGAATAGCGATCTTGAACGTCTTGTAGCGACCCGCTTGCACGATCCATTGAAAGGCGAGCGTCTCGATGCTGACGAACCTTGTCAGCCAGTTCCGGTATTTGTTTTTCGTTCTGAACTTTCCGATGACCGCAGCGAGCTTCGAATCGGCCAAAAGCTGTCTGATAAGATGTTTGAGGCACAGCGGTTCAGGGTTATTATCGGCGTCATAGACGGCAATGAAACCATGGCTCGCCATCTTCAGGCCCTCATTCAGAGCCCTCGATTTCCCCCTGCCTACCTGAGTCACCGGAAGGCTGAGCACCTTGACTCGCGAATCCCTATCCGCGATCCTCCTCACAATGTCTTCGGTCCTATCTGTTGAACCATCGTTGATAACGATGACCTCCAGCTTTTCGGAAGGATAATCAAGGGAAAGGACACTTGATAGCGTCCCTTCGATCACCAGCTCCTCATTTCGCATGGGTATGAGAACGGAAATCCCGGGCAGGTCAATGACGTGTTTTCGCAGTTGTTCCTCTTCTTTGAGGGAAAGGCGCCTGTAGAAGAAGCCCATAAGTGTCAGAATGAGCTGATAGACAATCATCATCCAGATGACCGCCACAGAGAGAAGAAAAAGGATATCCAATAGCGAACTGCTGAAAGGTATCATCCTTTTTCCTTCTGGTTGTCGTTGCCCCTCCTCAGGACGACTGAAATGTACAAACCACTGAGGATGATCGCGGCCAACACCCCTCCTCCCACAATGGCTGTGGAGAGAAAGACTCCCGCCGCCCCAATAGCAAAGCGAATCGCGCTGTCGGTGACGACCTCCACATGGTGCTCCCCCCGGGGCAGGACGATGGCATATCCTCTGAGCCCACGAATCGGTTTTGTTGCGAAATCGCGGCCGTCCACCTTGACCCTGCGGGGCCGCTTATTGAGGAGAAGTATGTTCCGCAACTCACTTTCATAATGCACAGCCACTCCCCGGCTAAGAACCCTCGCACTCTTGATCTCGCCAGACATGTCCACAATCCTGGCTGAGGAATGGAGCGCGCGGTGATTGCGCCCCAGCTCGCCGCGGGATGTTATACGGTGCTTTCCTGCGGGAACGAGGACATCGCCGCTGTAGAAGCCCGGCCATAGCTCTCCGTCCAGGTAAACGTTCTTGCTGATTCGCCTGTCGAGGGAAACCTTGACGGTATGGGGGGCGGATATGGATAAAGAATCTCGCGTTATAACTTCCCGGGCGTTGCGAGCCATCGCATGGGACAAAAAGGGGAAGTCCACACCGTATATGTCCGCCTCCGAATAAATAGCGGCCCTCCCCCCGCAGGAGAAAAGCATCTCGAACAGTTCTGTTCCCGTCGGTTCCTCTGTCGTCGCCGGATCCATGCGGGCCACGTCCTCACTTCCCCGATGAATCGCGAGAAGAACATCTTTGGGAGAAATGTGCGAGAGGCCGAGGTCGCTGACAACATCGGCCCTGGCATCTCTTCCCGGTGCCGGCGCACCTCTATTCTCAACTCCGAAAGTAAAGGGATAATCATTTCCTAGCGCCAAGATGGATTCGAGATCGAGACCGAGTGATCGCCTCTTCTGCTTGTTGCCGAGATCTCGCAGGCTCGTGACGACGATTTCCCATTCCTTTTTCTCCTTAGCAACAAGCTTATGGATGCTGCCGAGTAGGTCATGATAAAGCCGTGTCAGCTTCTGGCTGCGGTATTGCTCGAACCTTTGCCATGCTTGCTCGTTGTCCTGCCAGTAGTACTGCGAGGAAGAATCGAAAAGAAGGGCAGGGTCAAAGCCCGACTCCGCCTCGAACTCCTTCCGTGCGGAGATGTGCATCGGCATGAAAGAATCCGGCTCGGCACGCCCCTTCTCGGAGCCGTAGTCGAAGTTAGCCACGTTGACGCCATCCCAGTCGTAGGAAAGAAGCATCTCTTGAACAGAGCGCAGAACGGCTGACCGACATTCCGGGTCCGTCAAGGCCATGGGAAAACGCCAATCCGGGCGCGCGTCTTGGTCCATCACATTCTTCTCGCGCCACTCAGGATGTTGGTCCCAGAACATCTCCGATACCATAGGCAGCTCCAGCCAGACATAGACAAGCATTGCGTTTGAATGAGCAAGTTCTATCAGCCGTTCGTATTCATAGGTCCACTCAGGGTAGATGTGCCATCCTGCAACATAGATGGTTCGTACCCCGTTCCTCTGCCACATCTTGACGAGGTCCTCCACACTGATGTCCTCCCGGAGACCGGGATCAAAGTAGATTTCCAAATTCTGCCGGACAACCATGGGAGAAAGCTCGAACTGGCGATGAATCACATCCATGAGATGCGGATACATCGGGTAAAGACTCCCTATTTCCCCATCTGCAAGGCGCCCGCTATAGAGGAACTTCCCTTCTCCATAGTCGCCGCCGATGAAGATCGGACTCCGGCTTCTTTTGTCAACGTAATGAGCCACAGCGCCCCGGGGGGGAGTGAATTTCTGCACCTGAACGGCAAGTGGGAATCGGACCTTAATCCCCGGGTAGGAGGTGTCCTCTAACTCTTGAATCGTGACAGACCCACTTTCAGGCTCGATGCCAAGTTTCGTACTGAGGGCCGAAAGACCCTCACATATTATGTTCCCTCCAGCCGCCACCCAGTTTGTGATGTCGTTTACCTGGTCCGGCAAGAGGTTCCTGGCAACCGCATATGGAATGATGACCAGATTGCAGTCGCTTGCGGCGGGCGAGAATCGCGTGCTGCTCACTTTCGAGATTTCGACACCCACTGAACAAAGAGCTTCAACTATGCCTTCGGAATCATCGCCGCCCGGATCGTCCCCCTTGTCTTCCCGAAGAAGCACAGGCCGCAGCACTTCATTCAGTGAACCGTGACCTCGGGTGACCGGGCGTAAGTTCGCGCTGTGACCCTGATCCTGTGCCTCGGCGAGCAACGTATTGCTCGAGTCTTGATCAAGGAGCACCAACACATGACGGGACGGTATGCGGGTTGTCCTCTTGTGACTTTTTTTGCTGGCGGGCGGTTCCGATTTTATTAGCCTGCCTCTGGGGTTGAAAAGCAAGGAAGTGTAAGGACGACCTCTCTCCGTGCGAGTGCTTCCGGTGAGAATTTCCACTCCTTTTGAAGCTACGCGGTTATTCATATCCCGAATGTCGATGTAACGGTAACCCAACCGCTGGGTTTCCTCGATAATCTCCTTCAGAACATCCAGCTTTATAAAGGGATGGAAGAATACCCCGGCAACGCCGTCTCTCACAACTCGCATTTTTCTCGCCGCCGATACGATTTCCTCGGCGTTCTGATTATTCAAGGGCACATAGCCGAGGTTTTCCGGCAGGACCGTTTGTCCGTGAAGGTCCTTCATGATCACGTAGGGAAACATTTGGTCGGTCCCATGTTCGTCCACCGACTGCTTCCGCTCAACGGCGGTGCTGAAGTACTTTGCGATAACAGCGTAATCCGTTTGGGTTGCCGCATAATGAGGGGTTTCCCACGCAAGGGGGTGAATCCCGTTCTTAACGCACTCTTCTATACCTCTCTCCACTCTTCTCGATACGTATTCCTCCGAATCGTTTTCCAGGGGCTGACCCGATAGAGCGTCCCAGAACTCAAAGTCGGCGCCGGTCTCTCCGTGCACCTGATGGGTGCAGCCGTGTAGGACTACGCTTCCCCCCTTCGCAACCATGTGCTTGATTGTGTTAACGAACTCCGGTTGTTCAGAAAGGGACGAGAACGTCTGGGATGCAGGATCCGCGTAAAACGGTACCAGAGACACGAGAAAAGACACCTTTTTGGTGTGGAGGTAGTCCGCAATCTTCTTCAAGGATCGTGTGTCGGTCAGAGGATGGACATCTTCTATCCGGATCAACGCCAGGTGCTTCTGTCGATGATCCTCGCGAAGGACGTCGTGAAGGACATCGGAGAAGGCGAAATAGCTGCTCCCCCTCTCGGCGAAAGAGGTCGGCAGGTCCGCCACGTACCAGAAGTTACCGGTCCGCAAAATGTAAGGAAATTGTTTATCGGCAGACTTGGCCCATGCGTATACCCGACACCGCGCCGGGTCAATCATCTGAATGAGATTGGTGTTAGGTTCCTTCTTGGTCAGTGTCACCCCCTTGTATACGACTTTATCGAAGGTGGAGCTGGCATCAGTGTCCAGAAAGGTCAGGCCGTACCTGTCGTATCCTTTCTTCCCCTCCATTTGCCAGATGTTGTAGTTGAGCCAACAAAGCGTGTGGTCAGTCGAGCAAGCGTCTTCCAGAAACACGTCCGGTAGAGAGGCATTGTACTCGAAACCGACGTAGAACGTGGCATCGTGACTATTCATCAAACCCGACTCGTATTCACCAACGGGAAGAAGTAATGTCTCCGTATGGAAATGCCCCGTAAGAGCTGCGATCTGCCTTGCGTCGCTCAATCCCTTGCTGTCGTACAAGACCAGCACCCGCTTCGTTTTCACCTTGCGAGAGGCCTCCCGGAAGGTCCGCCAGGCTTTCTTCTTATCGGCGAGGCTTGCGCTGTAAAAGTCAACGCCGTCCGCTCCTCCTTCAATTCCCGCCTCGATGCTCCGTGCGAACTGCGACAGGTCCACTCTGAGATCATCGAAATCGGTCAGTTCTATATGTGCGACGACTTTGGTTTTTCCTTGAGCCAGGGAGACTATTGCCTCGGTTGCTTTCTTCACCCAGTCGGGATTGAACACTTCGTGTTTGCCATAGATGGTAGCCCACTGTTGCCAGACAAACTCCGGGCAGATGATGTCGGGCCGGTTCTTATCGTTCAATAGACGCCCCAGGTCGAATCCCGTCATCCGGGCGGCCGCGCTGACCGGTGCCAGACTCCCATCGCTTTCCGCCGGAACAACAAACGTGACACAGACCTTCTTTCCCGTCCGACGCACAAGGCCGCATGTCTCGCTTATCAGCTCCATGAGTGAGTCGGTCTGGAAACTGCGCCACTCCGGGTGGCCGGGCGAAGAGTTGGGATGCCCGCGGGCGAACTCCTTGCGGCAATTCTCACAATGGCAGCCATCACTGTCACCCCAGGTGATAACCGGCTCCCCGATGTCCACCCCATCCAGCTCAGGATAACGATGCAGGCAGTCGGCAATAAAACCAAGCCACCATTTTCTGAAGTCCCGGCTGCGAGGACAGAGGAAATAAGAGTTGGATTCTGTCGAATACTCGGTTCCGTCTGTTCGTCGAACTCTCCACTCGGGGTGTTTCAGCCAGGCTCCTTTGTGGCGGCCGAATTCGAACCAGGCGAACACCTTGATCCCCTTGCGATGACACTCCCTGATCACGTGGCGAAGAAGGTCTTTCTCGCCGAAGCTTGACCTCCGGTTCCAACGATAGGACGTGCGGTAGAAGGCCCCATAAGCTGGATCGTACGCCCTGAAAAAAACCGTTGTCACCCCGTGACGCTTCCACTTCTCCGACAGGCCTCGCGCCAGCTTCTTAACCTTGAGACCCTTGTCGTAAAAATAGGATGGATCGAAGCGTACGCTATTCATCCGTATCGGTTCTGGCATGATCTCAACCGGAGACCAGGAAGAACGGAGCAAAAAGCGTCCACATATGGCGGCAGCCATCGCAACGAACGCAATTATGAGTAACCACTTCTTCTTTAAAACCATCTTGTCCTGCAAGAACTTCATGCCGATCACAAAGCCTCACCGATGCTATGAATGTGCTTGAGCACTTGCATATGACGCGTCAGGCCCTCCTGAGGAGATCCTTCATCTGAACAGGCGACTACCGAAAAAGGGAGATAACGACAATGGCTGCGGTTTCGCCAATCGAAATTTGCAGAATGAACCTGATCGGTCTGAGACGTGCCGTTGACGGCAGTGTCGTGCTTATAAGACAAGTCTAAGAGCCCTCCGATATCCAAGTGCTTCGCGGGTGAGTACTCATCGCCGGAGAATTGCGTAGAGCTATCCTCGCATGAAAGGCTTCACGCAACCCTCATGCCAAAACCTTGCCTCTTAGCTGTAAGCACGGGTTTGTCCTTCTGGGGAGGCCCTTTTTGTTCGCAACTTACAGCAGCGCAAGTAATTCGGGCGAGCGTTTGCCTTACACTGCTTTGGGAAGATTTCTTCTCATTGGCAAAAAAGGAATCTATAGGGAAAAGAGTCGTGATGCGGGTTATTCCAAAAAGTTAAAAGCAACTTTCCAAAAAGATATCTTGCTGGCTGAAACGATGTTGGTGCTTGCCCCCGTCGGCCTGAGCGTGAACCCAACGTCACCCGAGGAC
>JABMQX010000357.1 GCA_013203085.1 bacterium
CCGGCTCAACGACAGCCGGAAGAACGCTTCAGCGGCCGCGGGCATTGGCGCCAGGCGGAAGTACGTATCCGGCCCGGTATGAGTAACAGACCATACCCGGAGGTCGTAAGAAGATTCTATGACGTACGTTGCCGCGTCGCTTTGATATTCATGGCATCCCATATCCGGCATACGTCCGGAGATGCGGCTGTTACCGAGAACATCTGTTCCGGGGTCCCACGAGAAGCGAAGGGCCTCCATCTCTTTTTCCAGGGACAAAGTCGCCGCAGCCGAAAAGGAACCCTCGTCAACACAGGGAGAACTCACCGGAAGAGCGTAATCGTCATCCTCAGTGCCGGGGACATTATCCTCGCCGTCTGGGTCCAGAAAAGCGGGGTCGTTATGGATGTTTCCTTCGCCTTGGTCTTCCTCGTCATCATCCTCAATACAGGAAAACGTCGCCTTGCACCCCGAAAGGTCGTCGCCGTTGCCCCACAGGATGCAGTTCACGATGTCGCCGGAGGAATTCAGGAATTCGATACCTCCGCCACCGTCTCCCTGAGCCGAGTTGTTGGCGATTGTGTTGCCTGCGATTCGGGCGACGGAATTGTAGCAGACGAGGCCGCCTCCCATCGAGTCGGCAGTGTTTGAGACAATCAGATTATTGATGAGCTCGAGTTGCGAGCTGTGACATGAAACGCCCCCGCCGTTGCCCAGGCAATCGTTCCCAATAATCCGATTGCGGACAATCCTCGGCGCGCAGTCAACGCAAAGAATACCGCCTCCTTCCATGTCGGTGACATTCCCGAGGATCAAATTCCCGACAATGAGAGGCTTTGCCCCCTCGCAAGCAATGCCCCCGCCGCCCGCCGCCGCGAAGTTTGAAGCGATGATGTTGTTCTCAATTAAGGCAGAGGAGTAGTAGCACGATACCCCCCCGCCTTTGTCGTAATCTGCGTGATTACCCTCGATGACATTGTTGCGGATGACAGGGGAGGACCAGACACAGGACACACCAACTTGCCCGGCGGTGATGGTGAATCCCGCGATCATCGCATTTCGGCCTTCGGAGGACCTGAAGCGAACGGCTTCCGGGGAACCGCTCGCCAAGATGACAGTGGAGCCGACCACCATCGCGTCCGAAGGGTTCGTCGAGCGGACTGTTATGTCCTTCCCCTTGAAGTCAACGCTCTCAATATACGTGCCTTCCCCCACGATCACCTCGTCCCCATCTTCTGCGGCTTCAATCCCCTCCCGAATGGTCTTGAAAGCCGTTTCCCAGGAAGCCCCATCTCCGGAAGAGGGGACGGATCGGTCAACATATATTGGTTCGCCGGGCGCAAGGAAGGTCGCACAGAATAAGGCGCCGATTACAATGACCGAGCATGAGAATCTAACAACCATCGCCAACTCCAAGCGGAATACCGGGCGACCCAGCCCTCGGGCGCCACATCTTCATCTCAGGACGCGAGAGAATCAGCAGAACGGACATTTCGCCAATCATATCGCTGCAAGCCCTCCTTGTCTCGCAAAATCTGAGCGGGCAGGTGATCCATCAGTTTCGCGGGGATACCGAGCTCCGGGGGGCAACTTGGCGTCTTGGCGAGAGAAACGGGACGGGGGAGTCCCCTCGCAAAGGCGAGAAGAGGCAAAGAGGAAGATGAAAAGAACCTTGTCATCGCCTGCGGTGCCACTTGAGAGGGAACCGTTGTCCTCGCTCTGAAAAGGCATCGCCCAAGCCGCCGCCGAAGAATCCTGCGGGTTGGCTTTGCGCTCCTCATTTCTCGAAAGTTGCGTTCACTCGTCGCGGCGAGTGTTTTTACGCCAGACATTTGTGAATGCTTCTCGCTCGCCTGGTTTCGACTTTTCCACCTTTTCCAGGTCCACCTTCTCGCCGGTGATTCGGTTGAGACCCCATGCAAGGCAACCGGAGACGTATGGTCGCCTCTCAGTCCTGACCATGTTAAGAAAAAGCGGCACGTCATTTTTCGTAGCGGTTCTCTTGACGACATCAGCGGCGCGGTCACGGACACCTCCGTCGGCCGTCCTCAGCGCGTTCATGGCGGTCGCGAAGGCCCTATGACGGGCGTGATGGAAAAGGGCCCCCAGTAGCCGGCTCCGCACCTGCGAGTCCTGGGAGGGATCGAGTATATCCGGCACGATTCTCTCTGCGAGGCGTGGAAGCATCGCTGCCTCGAGCGACCTCGCCACATGCCGCCGGACGATCACATCGTCGTTTCGAAGGAACGGCACCAATCTGTCCGACACGGAGATGTTTGCGATACGTTCCAGAGCAAGGGCTGCGGCTTGTCGAATCGCTGCATCATCATGGCTAAGGTACCCGACGAGCACTCGCGCCGCCGGCCCGTAACACATCGCCCCGAGATTCTCTATCGCATCAAGGAGGTCGGCGCCGGTTTTCTCCGGTAGCCCCTGGAGGATTTTCCCCGGCAAAGCCTCATCCCGCCACCGTATGTGGTGGTCAATCTCGACGATCCCCGCCGCTTTGCCCTTTTTCTGCTCCCCCTTCGCCAGGCCGTATGAGCGAAGCTCGATTTTATCATCGCCGACTTCGAGCAAGCTGTAGTGCGGTAAGGAAAGGTCCCTCGCAATCGTTGCCGTCCACCAATCCGGGTAATGTCCGCCGACGGCTCCGCCCTGCACAAGATATACCGTTCCGTTCCTATCGTCTCGCTTCCCTCCACGAAGTGGGAATGATCGCTCGTAAATGTGCGTGTGGCCCACGAAGACCATATCCACACTGTGCTTGTCGAATATCGCCTCAAGTTGCGGATTCCCCGACGCCTTCCGCTTGTCGGAGGACGACGCGTACCCCGTGCAGTACACAGGATGATGGAAAGCGACGAATTTCCACTTCTTCTTCGACGCCCCGAGGTCCGCGTCGAGGAAGGACGCACATTTGCCAACGTGAGTGTACGAGACTATGGAGAAATGGGAGTTGCCCCAGTCGAAGGAGGAGTAAGGCTCACCGCCGGGCAGTTCGTGATATTTCCCAAACCAGTCGTTCCGCGGGTCCTTGGAGCCGTCACGTTCGTGGTTACCTCTCGCCGGAAACATCGGCACAAGTTTCGACACGGACTCAAATCGCCTGAAATGCGCCGGCCACTCTCGATATCTTGTGCCGTTCCCGACGAGATCGCCCATGTGCAGCGTGAACTCCGGCTTGCGGGCAAGCAAATGCTGCGGCAGGCGGCTCGTTTCGAAATAATAGCTCCAGAATCGGGAATCGCCTAAGATGGCGAAGCGAATGGCGCGGTTTTCGGCAGGTGCGGTGACGAAATCCGCTTCCCGAACATCCTCGCCACAGCGGACTCGATACCCATAATGCGTGTCCGGCTCGAGACCAGCGATTCGCACCCTGTGAATCTTCACCTGCGAACCATCGGCTGCCTTTAACTCGCCTTTCTCATCGCTGTCCAGCTCCCAGTATTCCACCTCCGAGGGGACAGGCTGCTTCGTCTCCCACATAATTGTGATTCCGTCCTGCGAGGCATTCTGGATATAAGGAGCTATGTGAAAGGCGCTTTCGGCAGTCCGCGCCTTTTCTTCTCCAGCTTCGCTCGGTACCACCGCGTAGAAAGCCGCCACGACGGCGATGACAATTGCCAACAGCATATTCGACCTTCGTTTTCCCAATCGCATAACGTCTCTCCTCCATGCAAGTCTGTGATAGGACTTCGGTAATAAGGACTTCTGTAACGCCGTATGCCTGTCCGAGGCTCCGCAGACCCTTGCCCGCCACGGGGCGTTGCCGTCTTGGCCTCCATCGGCATCGTGCCGTATAGACTACTGATGAACCCAGGGAATGTCAACCCAGCGGGCACCTTCCCGATGACTTTTGCCGCCGCATTGTGCTATTCTGACGGCAGGTTATGGGAGAGAACCTGATTGATAGACGTACCGCCCTTTACGGGTGACGATATGCGTGAGAACGCTTCACCGCCCGCGCACAACTACAGTGGGCGAAAACCTGAAGGAATCAGGAAGTCGCGAATTATGAAACTTTCCAGGCAAGGTTTGAAGGAGATTTTACAGAAGTTCCGGGGCATCAAGGTGGCTGTTGTAGGGGATTTCTATCTCGACAGGTACATCTCCGGCAGCATGGAGAGCATTTCGAGGGAAGCCGCCGTGCCGGTGGTGCGAATACAGTCAGACTTATACTCGCCCGGCGCCGCCGGAAACGCCGCGTGCAACCTCTCGTCGCTGGGCGCGGAAGTCATCGCCATCGGCGTGATCGGCCCGGACCTCAGCGGTGAGATAATGAAAAAGGAACTCTCGGCGAGAGGAATTGGAACCGAACATCTTCTCCCAGCAGCCGGTCGCCACACGGCGGCGTTCAACAAGGTCTATGCTTCCTCCTACCACGGCAAGAAACAGCAGGTCGCTCGCTTCGACCGGGAAAATGATTCACCCATCGGGCCGGAAGCGGAAGCAAGAGTCGTCGAATCGCTTGAACTTGCATCCGGCGGGTGTCATGTCATCATAGCTGCCGATTACGCAGAGATTCCGGACACCGGCGTCCTGACTAAAGCGATTCTGGCAAAAGTCGCATCCCTCGGTCGCGAGAGAAACGTGCTTTCCGTGGGTGACTCCCGTGACAGAATAGCCGAGTTCGCGGGATTCTCCGTTCTTGTGCCAAACGACTATGAGGCTGCCATGGCAGCGGGGGTTTATCGCCCTCACGAAAGCGAGCACATCTCCGACGAAACGGTTCTGAACGCCGGCAGTGAACTGAGGAGGCTAACGGGCTGCCACTCGTTCGCCATCACCCAGGGAGAGCGGGGGATGACTGTGTTTTCTGCCGCGGGGGAGCCCATCCGCGTGCCAACTGCCCCTTGCAGCGGCGAGGTGGATGGCACAGGCGCCGGAGACACCGTGTGCGCCGCCATCGCCCTTTCGCTCGCCGCAGGCGCCGACATCATCGAAGCCGCAGAGCTCGCCAATCTCGCTGCGGGAACGACCGTGAAAAAGCTCGGCACAACCGGTACTCCCACCCATGAGGAAATCCTGGCGGCCTTTGATGCCCTCGGCGGCTCCGCCTGACAAAGAAGAGGAAGTGAGGTTTGACCGCGTGTAATAGACCTTTTGACAACGGAATGTGAGCAGCCCTCTGCAGAGGACACATAATAGTGGAGAAGGAAATGAGGATTGCGAGAAACTGCTTGCCGGCGTATGTTGCGTTCATCATCACGGCTGTTGGCGGCCTTTTCGCCAGTGAGCCGCTGACGCTCGAAAACGTCGTACCCTCGGGGCGCAACCGCCCGGACGAGCCTTTCCGCGACGAGTTCTCTCTGCCCGCGGCAGTTCAGTTCTTGGACTCAGCGGCTCTGAGCTGGTAGAAGCAGCGGAAGTGTTTCGCATGTCATTCGAACTACGCCTTCTCCGGATCAAGGATGAATTGAAAAAGGAGCTTTGATGCCATGAAGTACCAGAGGTTTTTCTGTTGTGTGGTTGCTGCTTTGTTGGCGGTCGGTTTAAGCAACGGCGCGTTTTCGGGCGATAATGACCGAGGAGGAGATCGTGAAATCCGGCTTATCGTCAGAGGCGACGATATAGGGTCATGCCACGCTGCGAATGTCGCGTGCATCAAATGCTATAGAGAAGGAATCGTGCGGACAGTCGAGGTAATGGTTCCGGCTCCCTGGTTTCATGAAGCGGCGAAGATGCTCAGGGAAAATCCCGGCCTTGACGTCGGCGTCCACCTGGACCTCACGAGCGAATGGGAGTTCTACAAGTGGGGGCCCCTGACAAACTCGCCAAGTTTGGCTGATAAAGAGGGCCATTTCTTTCCCATGACGAGACAGAGGCGCGATTTTCCGCCCAACACAGGCTTCCTCGAAGCCGATCCGAAGATAGACGAAGTTGAAAAAGAACTGAGAGCACAGATCGAGCTCGCGATGGAGAAGATTCCTAACGTGTCCCACCTGACATGTCACATGGGGACGGCGTACTCCACCCCCGAATTACGGGCCCTTGTTGATGGGCTATCTCAGGAGTACAAACTGCCTCTCGGTGCTGCGGGTGCGAAGCGGGCAGGCGGATTTGGCGGGAGTCGCACTACGCCCGAGGAAAAAGAAGCAGCCCTGGTCAAGATTCTCGAGAACCTGAAACCGGGTCTCTGGCTTTTTGTTGACCACCCCGGCATGGACACTCCTGAGATGAGAGCAATCGGGCACATCGGTTATCGGCACGTTGCAGCCGACCGCGCTGGAGTCACCAAAGCCTTTACGAGCAAGAAAGTCAAAGAGGTCATCGAAAAACGGGGCATAAAACTGATAAGTTACGCCGACTTGTATAAAGACTGACCCCGCAGTTGCGGGCACTTTGCGTTTCTTGTCGAAAACCCACCTTCATCATGCCGCTAATCTGGTAGCCGGTGAACACGCTTCCGAGAACGATTTCGCTCGCTGAGCCTGGAATCCAAAGGATTGAGCTTTGCCAGAATCAGCAGCCAGTTGATTGGGAGAAGTGAACACTTACTCCGAGAAAAACGTGACGAGCTCCTGGAGCTTTTCCCGAAGCTCTTTGCGGGGAACAATCATATCTATCATGCCGTGCTCGAGGAGGAATTCGGACCGCTGAAAGCCCTCGGGCAGCTCCTGCCGGATGGTCTGCTCGATAACCCTCGGCCCCGCGAACCCGATGAGCGCTCCCGGCTCGGCTATGATGATGTCGCCCAGAGAGGCAAAGCTCGCCGTAACGCCACCGGTGGTCGGATTGCAGAGCACGGCAATGTAGGCGAGACCCTCCTTATGCAATCGCGACAGGGCCCCGGAGGTCTTTGCCATCTGCATCAAGCTGTACGTGGACTCCATCATCCTGGCGCCGCCGGAGGCAGTCACGATAATCAGAACGCACCTTTGGTCGAGGCACCTTTCCACCAGCCGCGTGACCTTCTCCCCGACGACCGAACCCATACTTCCTCCGATATAACTGAAATCCATCGCACCGAAACCAACAGGACGCTCTGCCACAGATCCCATTCCTGTCAGAATTGCCTCGTTCAACTTAGATTTCGCTCTGCCCTGCTTGTGCCGGTCGGTGTACTTCTTGGAGTCCACGAAGCCGAGGGGGTCCTGGGGGAGCATCTCGCTGTCCATCTCGTCGAGACTACCTTCGTCCAGAAGAAGGTCCACCCTTTCGCGGGCGCTCATTTTATAGTGGAACTTGCACTTGGGGCAGGTCTTGTACGCGCTATGGAACGCTCTGGCGTCAATGATCTCCCGACAATTCGTGCATTTCATCCACCGCCCGGTGGGAATCTGAACTTTCTTGACCTTTATAGCGGAGTATCTCGGTTTTCCAAAAAGTGGCATGGTCTTACTCTTTCAGCTTTTCTCTCAATATCTTGCTAACTAATCGGGCGTCCGCCTTTCCTCCGGCTGCTTTCATAACCTGACCCACGAGAAACCCGATAACCTTCTCCTTACCGGAGCGGTAATCCCGGACGGGCTTGGGATTCTTCTCGATCACTTCCTCGACAACGTGCTCGATTTCCCCAGCGTCGGTTATCGGCGACAGCCCTTTTTCTTCGACGATTCTCTCCGGGGCCTTGCCGGTTTCGGCCATCTCCGCGAACACCGTCTTGGCGATGTTTGACGTGATTTTGCCCTCGTCTATCATGCGGACCATGTCGGACAGCATCTTCGGCGAGATCGGAAGCTCCCCGATGCCGATCTTGCGCTCGTTCAACTCCCGGAGGACACCGCCCATGAGCCAGTTGCAGAGGGCTTTGTAGTTGCTGTGCAGGCGTGTGCATTCCTCATAGTAATCCGCGTAAGCCTTTTGCGAGGTCAGAACCCCGGAATCGTATTGCGAAAGCCCATATTCTTGAATGAACCGTTCCCTGCGAGCATCGGGAAGCTCCGGTATCGTTGCACGCACCTCGTCAATCCATGCTTTTTCCAGGACAACAGGCACGAGGTCCGGCTCGGGAAAATAGCGGTAATCATGGGCCCATTCCTTGCTCCGCATCGGGAGGGTCTTCTGGGCATCCGGGTCCCATCGCCGCGTTTCGCGAACGATCCTACCTCCGCTTTCCAACACTTCTATTTGTCGCTGGATCTCGTAAGCCAGCGCTTTGCGGACCCCGCTGAAACTGTTCATATTCTTGATTTCCGTTTGCGTCTCAAGCTTCTCCTGCCCCCTTGGACGCACAGACGCGTTCGCGTCGCATCTCAGGCTTCCCTCCTCCATGTTGCAATCGCTGATCTCGAGATACTCCAGCAACCGCTTCAGGCCCAGAAGATAGAAATACGCCTCATCCGGCGTGTGTATCTCCGGCTTGCTCACGACTTCCATCAAAGGAATTCCAACCCGGTTAAAATCCACACCGCTTTCCCCGTCGGGGAAGTGTATGAGCTTCCCTGCTTCCTCTTCGAGGTGCACGCGAATCAACCCCACTTTTCGCCTCTCGCCGTCGCAGAAAAACTCGAGGGCGCCTCCCTCACACAGCGGCTTGTCGTACTGCGAAATCTGAAAGTCCTTAGGCAGGTCCGGATAAAAATAGTTCTTCCGGTCAAACTTGCTGAACGCGGAAATCTCGCAGCCGAGAGCCAGCCCCGCCTTCACGGTATATTGGAGAGCTTTTTCGTTCAGAACCGGCAAAACCCCCGGCAGCCCCAGGCATACCGGGCACGTCTGCGTATTCGGCTCCGCCCCAAACTCCGTCGAACAGCCGCAGAAAAGCTTCGTCTCGGTTTTGAGTTCCGCGTGGACCTCGAGTCCAATCACGCCTTCATACTCCACGGTTTTTCCTTCCGTGCATAGGGAAAAAGGTATTCGCCATCATTCGCTCTCGCCCGGCGGCATAAGCCACTCGGACCGAACACCCGATTTTCACATTGTACCGTACCGCGCAATCGCAGGCATGTCAAAGGCAATCGCATCCACCCGGCCATTGACTCCCGTCTGCTGGTCTGCTAAGTTTCGTCTCGGGCGAAGGCAAGTCGCTGCAACGAGCTCAACTTGGAGTTCTGCGTCAAACATTTAGCCCCCGAGGGCATGCGTATCCTTCGAATCGGAGGTCTTCACATGGCAAAGGAAAAGACTGAAACGATAAAGAGAGTTCTGGTATGTGCGGCGTTGCCTCTATTCCTCTTGCCGACGACCGTTTTTGTCGGTAATGGGGAGACCTTCACTCGTGGCGCAGAGGATACGTCGAAAAGCACGGCGCCCGCCACAGGCGAGCCGCCATCGAAGGCAGCGGCTTCCTCCGAAATAATCAAGCCTCCGGTCAAATCGCCAGCGGGAAAACAGCAGAAGCCCGTTCTTCGGA
>JABMQX010000358.1 GCA_013203085.1 bacterium
ATAGTCGTTTTTCGATCTCGCGGTTGAAATGATAGGGATGGAAGTAGCTACCACCGCCGATGCCACGATTCTCGGAGACAATTGTTTCGTCAAAGCCGTGCTTGGATGGAGGAAATTCTTCCGCGCCATGGTTAGCGTAACCGGTAAGGTGCCATTTGCCAATAATGCCAGTGGCGTAGCCTGCACTTTTGAGGATCTCCGCTACCGTTATGTACTTTGTCCAGAGGTGATTTTTATCGTTGGGACGAAGATAATCGGTAATGCCAACTCGTGCCGGATATTGTCCTGTCATCAAGGCGGCCCGGTAGGGAGAACACACCGGGGCGGCGGCATAAGCATCGGTGAAGCGCATGCCTTGTTTTGCCATATTGTCGAGGTTGGGCGTCTCGTTGAAGGTGTTGCCGTAACATCCCAGTTCCGCCCAGCCGAGATCGTCCGCGAGGATGAAAATAATGTTCGGCTTTTTGCGATCTACACCCGCCCCGACTGCCGCCAAAGGTCCAAGCGTTGCCAGACCTGCCCCGCCCAACCCTGCCAATCTCAGGAAATCCCGTCGCGTTATGTCTCTCATGTCTCCTCCTCTTTGACGAGATCGTGCGGAGATCTTTTCGCCGGCACCGTTATCCGCGGCCCGACAGCTCTCCCAATTCCCGTTTGGCAGCGGCGTTTTTCAAACTGCGTCGGGCCGGCGCCACCAGGCGTTCTTATTGGGGACGTTGGGCGCCACGTCCAACTGCTGCTCCCACTGCCTCAAGAGGTCCCGGTGTTCGGCGACGACTGCCGCGTATCCGGGGCTCTTGGCGAGGTTCCTCGTTTCGCCGGGGTCGTCCTTCATGTCGAACAACACGTCAACCGGATCGTTGCGGTAGGTGATGTACTTGTATCGCAGCGTTCGCAGCATTCGCCCCGAGTCGCCGTTCACTTCGGTCACAACAAACCGATGCCAATGAGTGGACTTGCCTTCCAGCAAGGGTCTGAGGCTCTTGCCCCGCATGTCCTTCGGAGGTTGAACGCCAACATAGTCGCAGAACGTCGGCATAACGTCGAGTCCGCTGACCAGATGTGTCGCGTCGGTCTTGCCCGCAGGGATATGGCCCGGCCGGACGAGGATCATCCGAACCTTCGAAGCTTCATCATAAGGGCTGGACTTACGGACCATCTGGTGGTGTGCCAAACCTTCGCCGTGGTCGGACGTGAACAGGATCAGGGTGTTCCCGTCTTGCCGGCTATCTCGCAGCGCCTGAAGGATGCGTCCGATTTGGCCATCCACCATCTCGATGTGCCGGTAGTAGCTCCATAGATAATATCGCCAATGGTCTTTGGTCCAATTGCCCTTTGCCGGTTCATTCTTCCCGCGCGTCTTTTTGAGCGCTGCTGGCTCATTCGGATCGAACTCAAAGTTCTTCGGCAGGGGCGGCAGCTCGCCGGCCAATTCCGGGTAGCGGAGAGCCTCGGGGACTTGGGTATTCAATCGCAGCCATTCGCAGATGTCGTGTGGCTGCAAGAATGAAGCGACCAGGAGGAACGGTTTTTTCGTGTCGCGTTTTCGCAGGAAAGCCTCGCAGGCACGACTGACCGCGGTGTCGCCGAGATTGCCCTGTCCGCCAATTCCGGTGTGCAAAACGCGGAAGCCCGGAATGGAAGCCGTGTACGAAGAGGGCAGGTGCCACTTCCCCGCGTAAACCGTTTCATACTTGGCTTTCCTTCCCAGCCATTGTCCCAGATTTGGGATACTCGGTCGGATCGGTTTGCCGTTCACATAGACACCGGTCTCGCTGGAGGTTCGCCCCGTGAAGATAGAACTTCGAGCCGGGCTGCACAAGGGGTTGGTGCTGTGGGAGAGTTGGAAGCTCGTGCCCTCTCTGACCAGTTGGTCCATCGCGGGCGTTTTCACGTAGCGGCATCCCCCCTCGGCGACGGTGTCGAAGTGCTGCTGGTCGGTGATGATTAGAAGAATGTTGGGCCGGTCTCGCTTGTTGGCTTGAGCGGTTGACTTGGACTGCATGCCGGTCGCAAGAGCAACAGCCGCTCCGCCGCTGAGTTTCAGAAATGTCCGGCGGTCCACGTCCGCTGGTCCTTTGGCTTTGTCGTGGGCTGTCATCTTATTTCTCCCTCCTCGTACCGGACTGTCGGCGCCAACGAACCTTACTATCGGCCTGTGGGTCCAGAATGTAAACTCGGCTGAGTGTTACCGCCAGGATCAATCGGCGGTCATCGTCCAGCCAGTATTCGTATGGTAGCGTTCCTCGCCCCAGTTGAGAAAACCAATACAACTTCAGGGATTTGCCATTGCGCTCGATTGTCTGCGTGCCCCGGTAGGCTACGCGATGGCCCGGGCGAAGTACGCTCAGGCCCTCCAGCACGTCGAAAGCGTGTGATGCGCTTCTTTTGTGGGGCCAACGCTGCAAAGCTTCAAAAAGAGACCAGTCGGCGGTCATACGCGGCGATGCGGCTATTTCGCTTGCTTGAGCATTGACCGTGCAAGTGATTCGCCCGTCCACGAATTGGCCTTGCCGCCGAATAGCCAAGCCTTCTCGTTCCTTGCCGCTGGACTCAAAAAAGCGGCTGGTGAGCGACCATTTCTGGGGTGAGGCGAGTTCGTCGTTTCGACAGGCAATCTTCGCCCGGAGCTCGTGGACGACGTCGCCGACGTGAACCACTCGTTGTCGAATGTTCAAAGTGAAGGATTCCTCTGCGGTCCCCGCAGCTCGTTCAATTTGGATAACGCCACGGTTGGAGTTGCCTCTATCCGTGAATCCATGGCAGG
>JABMQX010000359.1 GCA_013203085.1 bacterium
ACCACGGGACTGCTGAAAATCGGCCCACCACAAGCGATCTCCTTGACTACAGTTCCCCTGGCGGCATCCAGCACGTAGTAAGAACCGGCCATCGTCCCGAAGTGAACGTAACGTCCCGCGATAGCTGGCGATGATATGTTGTTGCAGTTGGCTTTGTCGCCTCGGCTCTCGAACTTCCACAAGACACGGAGCGTTTCGGCGTCAATACAAAAGGCCACGCCCGAACCATCCACGACATAAATCTTTCCATCCGCCACCACTGGCGAAGTGAAGACGGCGTCCGTCAAAGCGACCGCCCCGATCAATCCAAGCGGTACGCTGACGCTTCTGCCGGGCACGTTGCCGGAATGCCGGCAATCGTATTTGAACTGCAGCCAGTTTTCCCCGAAAGCCGCTGCCGTCATCCATATCAGAAAAGAGACTAACAGCAGGCTCGCACTTCTTCCCAGCCATCTCATGATACGTCATCCTCCTTCATTTCGGGTCGCTCGTGGTCACGCACCTGCGGCAACCTTCGCATAAAATCGAACTCAGTCAACCGTGGAACCTGCGGTTTCCAGCGAACCCGGTTTTGCAACGGATCGCACCGCCTCCCATTCGCGATTTCGGATTTCGGAGGCCGCATTCTGCAATCCGCAATCGCCATTCTGGAATCCGCGCCCCCGGTGCTCATAATGTCCATCCCTTGCGGTATTTCTCTTTGATATACGGCTGCGCCTTGGGACAGTTGGCTGCCTTCAGATTCACCGCATCCCACTGAAGCTTCTCTCCGACGCGGTAAGCGACGTTGCCCAACAGAACCGTCTCGGTCAGGGCGCCTGAGTAATCGAAATTGCAGGTCGTCGGACCACCGCTTTTGCATGCGACAATCCACTCTTTGTGGTGGCCGATCGAGTCGGGGATGGTAGGCTCCGGCGGTTGGAAGTCTGCGAATTCCGATTCGGGAAGCAGCTTCCACTTGCCATAGCTGCCCAGCAACGTCCCCTTCTTACCGATGAACAGCACGCCGGACTCCCACTTGGCCATCTCTTCCTTTGGCAAAACCTTGGCCAGGATCGGCGGGCCGTCCTTTGTGTGATAGAACGTCATCTTGACCGGCGGCAGCTCGCCCCGGGCAGGGAATTCGTAGTGGACAGTCATCCATCGCGGCGAGGTTTCCGGATGCACGGGAGGTCCTTCGGCTTCAATGGCGGTGGGATGGCGTAGCTTCAGCGCCCAGAACGCAAGGTCCATGATGTGGACTCCGTTGTTGCCCGTTTCGCCCGTGCCAAAGTCCCACCAAAATCGCCACTTATAAGGCACATAGTCCGGATGATAGGGACGATAAGGTGCTGGCCCAAGCCAGAGATCCCACTTCAGGTGCGCCGGAATAGGAGGAGTATCTGTCGGCCGCTCGCCGCCACCTCTATTCCCGCCGATCCAGACGTGGCACTCAGCCACCGGCCCGATCGCACCGGACTGGATTAGCTCCACGATCCGGTGATGGCTGGCGGTGGCGTGATGCTGCGTACCCATTTGAGTAACCAACCTGTTCTTCGCAGCGGTCTCGGCCATCACCCGAGATTCGTAGACAGAATGAGTGAGCGGCTTTTCGCAGTAGCAATGCTTTCCCATCTTCATGGCCATCACGCTGGCCGGGGCATGAGTGTGGTCAGCTGTGCTGACCACTACTGCGTCAATGTGCTTGTCCATCTCCTCCAGCATCTTCCGGAAGTCATAATATCTCTTGGCCTTGGGGAAGCGCTTTCCGGCGATGCTTAGGTACCTGTCATCAATGTCGCACAGGGCGACAATGTTCTCGCCGATGACCTTGTCCGTATTGGCCCGCCCTCGGCCGGCCACAGCAATGATCCCGATGTTGAGCTTCTCGTTCGGTGACTTGCTGTCAGCCCATACACTTCTGCCGGCTGCCCAGAACCCGACCCCTGCCAGGGCCGTCTTTCGCAGCATTTCACGACGACTGAGTCGGTTTGTCATTGTGCTATCCTCCTATACTGAGTGACTCATTCGATTTCTCTTTTGGAGGCCACCGCGCATGGCATTTCCGATTTCGGAATGCGGAATCGCCATTCTGCAATGCGCTACGTCCGGCCCGATGTAGTCATACAACCCGAATATCCATCCGAACTCGATGCGTGTGAAATCCAACGCCCTTACGGGCGCCGTCCTGCACGAGACATTATAACAGAAATTCTTCACATGTTCGGATGCCACTTCGATCGGGAGAACAAGCCGCCCTTTTGAGGCAACCTTGGGGACCTCTATGTAATAGTATCTCGAGCAAGATTTCTTTCGCAGTCGCACGTTCCCTCAATAGGGGAAGCTCCATCGCTTGTCGGGGAAAAAGTGGCCGCTCTATGCGTCGCTTTAGCGGCCTTCCGGGGCCTTCGGTGATCGGGGTTTCTCAACGGGAAAACGGGGTTTTTCGAGGAGAACGGTTTTGCCCAAGAAAAGAACGAACCATTCCTCGGCTTCATGTCGCATGCTCCCGGTTGCCTCGTGGCCGACATCCTCTTCCCTGAAGCGAAACCGCTCCGGAAAAGACGCATAATGCTTCTGCATATTTGTGGCGAATCGCCGCATTGATTCAATGTCTATGAAGTGGTCTTTGCGGCCGCTTGCCACAAACAGCGCCTTCGGCGGCATGTGGTTGAGTCGCGGCCAGGGATCAATGGAAGAGACCAGACGCTTCACCCGAGGGCTGTAACTTCTCTTCTTTTTTTCCTGCTGCGGCCCCGGCGAGAACTTGGTTACATCCCACCAGAAATCACAGGCGCCGACCAGAGATGCGACGGCGGAGATTCGTTTCTCCTGCCAGGCAAGGACTATCGCCAAGCTCCCTCCCATAGAAATGCCCCCCACCCCTATACGGGAGAGGTCTATCTCTTTGCGGCCGTCAAGGCTTTTAAGGATAAAAGGGAAATCGTGGGCGGAATGGGCAATCGAAACTTGATGTACGAAGACGCTGTATTCCTCTCCAAGAGATGGGAGGTCCGGCCGCGCGAAGATACCTCTCACCCCTCTTTCACCGTGAAGGTGAAGATCAATCGCCAGAACGAAGAATTCCTTCGGCGCCAATTCCCTCGCCCAGGGCTCCATGTCCTCCTTACGTCCCTGGAACCAGTGAAGCAGGACTACCAGCGGAAGTGCCGTTCTTCCTTTCGGATAGACAGCGATTGCCGGAACGGGATCGCTGGAGTCCCACCCTCCAAGAAGCAACTTCTCCCGGACCAACCCCTCCCCTACCTCGCGGCGCTCAAGAATCTGAAGTTCCTGCCCCGCAAGTCCGCCCGCAAGAAGCACTACGCACAAAGAAAGCAACAAGGTCTTCATCTTGTCCTCCTTCCCTGATTTTTTTCATTGTACCCCACACTATGTCCTCCAGCCGATGGTATTTCGTACCCATAGCGAGGGCTTAACGCGTACGCCTCCCTGAGATAGTGCGCTTTAACCGAGGAGCTCCTGCCGGGCGTTTTCTGGAAAGGGTCACCAAAGAACTCATCGTGACAAGATCATGGTGGCGCACACGCCGTGAGCTATAACGTGTTTGGCTCCCGTGGCGCCAATCCGATCGAGGTTTGCAACGGATAGCCGCAGGTGCAGCCTGAACTCCCTTCCGGGATCAAAAGAAGTCCCCCTGCGGGAATGATGTTCACCCAACAACCCGGCCGGCTGACGCGAGTCAAGGCAATGTTGCTTCTTCCGCCGCCGCTCAGCGGATACATGCGGGGATTCCCACCTCGCCCGTAGAGGTAAGAAGCCGAGGCTGAAAGCCCTCCGCACCCACGTCCACCGCGGTCGAGCTTGAAAGTCTTTTTCTCTCCCGTTTTCAGATCATAGGCGTAGGGACGGGAATAAACGGTGTTCCCTATGATAACCGGATGTTGATCCTGCTCGCCGTGATCTCCGTTCGTTGGCTTGTCCGTTCTGATATAGTGATTAGACCACACAAGGCGTCCGTCTCCGGCATCGAAGCCATGCAAATCGTACCGGGGATGTCCGCCATCGTTTCTCGATCCAACCACGACGAGCATGCCGTTGGCGTAACTCAGAAACAGGACGTGCCTGATTGTGGAAAGCTCGATACGCCGCTCCCATAGCTTCTCGCCGCTTCGCTGATCGAGCTTAACGAGGTAGGCGTGGCCTTTGTCCATCAGCACTTCCAGCGTTACCCTGCCGTCGCTGTCCGTCAAAGCCTTTGGGTTGTCGCTTTCGATAAAGTAAACGTGTCCGCCGCCGACGGTGATTGCAGAGTTGACGATTGCACTCCCGCCTTTTCTTCTGTAAATCCAAAGCTTCTTCCCCGTGTGCCGGTCGAGGCAGAAAAGGCATTCACTGGTGGCAATCGGCTTGTTATCGTAATAAGTCCCATCGAGGATGGCGCTCCTGCTGTGCCCTGTGCGAGACGCTCCTTTCT
>JABMQX010000360.1 GCA_013203085.1 bacterium
AGTCGAAGTCAGCCTGATTGACTTGGCTCATCTGAAGATTAACAAGAAGGCCGTTGGCAGGTATAAGGACTTGGACGACCTCGAGAATCTTCCATAGAGAGATTGGGCAAAAACTGGCCCCCTGGAGATCCAATGGCCGTTGAGCGTGCCCCGCCGCCGGGGCTCGGCTCAATCCTGTTCGAGAGAAATAGACCGTGATTGAAAACACAAGACTTCCCGATCTCACACCTCTTGAAATTCAAGTCAGCGGCGGGTGGCCTTCAAAACCGGAGCGAGAGATTGGAAAGATTTTCGGCTGCGCTAGGTGGGGAGTTAGCGGTGCCCTGTAACCTGCAATCCGCTATAGCAGGACTGAATTCCCGATTGAGGTTCTTAGCTTCGCCCGGGGAACCGTGAGGGAAAGCGTTGAGTTTCGGGTCTCATGCAATGGAGTGTTGTGAACCCCGTCAGGACCGGAAGGTAGCAGCGGTAAGCGATTTCTCCATGTGCCGTGAGGTCGCCCGGAAGGAGTGGACTTTCGTGGGAAACCGTTCGTAAGCGGTTCCGATTGAGGGTGCGCAGCCGAATTCCTTATAAGGAGACAGAAGAGGGAGAAAGCGCAGAGGGCGCGGAGATGGCAGAGATAAAGAACCATCTTCTCGGCGAGGAAGAGGAGGGAAAGTGGTCGAAAGAGACGAGTCGTATCAGGTTTTAGCGAGGAAATGGCGGCCGCAGACTTTTGAGGAAGTGGTCGGGCAGGAGGGGACTGTTCAGGCGCTGAAGAACGCCATTGCTATGGGTCGAATCGCTCACGCTTATCTTTTCTCGGGACTCCGGGGGACGGGAAAGACGACGATTGCACGACTTCTGTCGAAGGCGCTTAATTGCGAGAAGGGTCCCACGCCCGATTTCTGCGGGGAGTGCGCGCGGTGCCGGGAGATTGCCTCGGGGACGAGTGTGGACGTTCTGGAGATAGACGGGGCGTCCAACCGGGGGATTGACGACGTGAAGGAACTCCGCGAGCACGTGAGGTATATGCCGAGTGGCAGCCGATTCAAGATATACATCATTGACGAGGTTCACATGCTAACGCCTCCGGCTTTTAACGCCCTTTTGAAGACGTTGGAGGAGCCGCCGGGGCACGTGAAATTCATTTTTGCGACGACCGAGCCACACAAGATGCCCGCGACGATACTTTCGCGGTGTCAGCGCTTCGAGCTGCGGCGGATTCCGGTGGAGAAGATAGTGGGGAGGTTGAAGAGGATCTCCGGCTCGGAGGGCGTCTCTGTCGAGGAAGGGGCGTTGGTGGCTATCGCCCGGAGAGCAGAAGGGGCGATGCGTGATGCGGAGTCTATCCTCGATCAGGTGATTTCATACTGCGGGACGAAAGTGGATGCGGAAAGCGCCATTTCGCTGTTGGGCCTGGTTGGGACGGAGACTTTCTACAAGATTGACAGGGCGATTGTGGAAGGAAATGCCGAGGCTGTGTTGAGGATTGCGGCAGAAGTTTTCAGCGGAGGAAAGCACGTTCAGCATTTTGTTGACGAACTGATAGAGCATTACCGGGAAATGTTGATTGCGAAGGTGACGAGGGAGCCGGAGAAGATTTTAGAGCTTTCGGCGGAGGAATTGAAAAGGCTTTCGGAGATCGAGGGCAATTTCTCGGAGGAGCAGGTCATCCACGCGATTGACGTGCTTGCGGAAGCGAAAGGGAAGCTTGCGAACCCGGGCTCTCAGCAGATTGTTCTGGAGGTGGCTCTTCTTCAGCTCGTTCGGTCGAGGAATCGCGTTACGATTGATGAACTGGTCAAGAGGTTAGATCAAGTGCAGTCAAAAGGGGGAGGCTCGGGCCTTGGCCTTGATGGGCTTGGCGGCATGAGTTTGCCACGCAAGCGGGAAGAACAGCCGGACCTGTTCGCGTCCCTCTCTGACACAGGGATGGTGAAAGAGCCGCCGTTGACAAACCTTTCGGAAAAGGACGCGAAGGATTTTGGCGCTGTATGGAACCGGGTCCTGGAGTCTGTCGGCAGCATTCGCCCCAGCTTGAAGAAGAATTTGGTCTTTGGACATGTGCTGAATTTCGAGAACGGTGTCCTGAGGTTGGGGTTCGATGCGAACCACTCGTTTCATAGGAACCGGGTGGCAGACGAAGCGAACAGGAAGGTTGTAGAAGCCCTCGTGAGCGAAAAGGTAGGGGACAACGTGCGGCTGGAAGTCGAGGAGACTTCTGAGGGCCGAGGGGCGGCCGCGGCTCCCTCAGAAGAAGAAGTCCCTGTGGTGAAGAAGGCTCTGGACATTTTTGGCGGGAAAGTCGTGAAGAAAGGGAGATAGGCGGATGGGCACAGGATTCACGAAGATCATTAAACAACTGAAGAAGATGCAGGAGAACTTTTTCACCATGGAGGAGGAGCTGCAGAATGCAGTCTTTGAGGGTTCATCCGGGGGAGGAGCGGTGAAAGTCTCGGCGGACGGAGCCGGGAACCTGGTTTCGATTAAGATTGACCCGGAGGTGGTCAAATCGGGGGACGTGGAGATGCTGCAAGACCTCGTTCTGGCGGCGGTCAGTCAGGCTCAAGATAAGGCATCGGAGCATCACAAGAATGAGCTCAACAAAATGGCGGGTGAGGTTAGCCTACCGCGGATACCCGGACTGGGAGGTTGATGTATTCCCCGCCGGCAAGCGCGGCTGAGAAGAAGATCGTGGGCTCGATGAATTGGTGATTGAGGCGCGGAAGCAATGGAATTTCCAAAGAGTTTGCAGGCGTTGATAGCGGAGTTCA
>JABMQX010000361.1 GCA_013203085.1 bacterium
CCCGACGGAAAGAGAAGAGCAGACAAAACCTCCAACGGCTGTCTCTGAGAAGAAGGTCGAAGAGGCCCCCGCCGAGAAGAAGCGTGGAGCTATCTGGCTCATTTTGATGGCTTTTGCTGCGGGGATCGGCGTCAGTTTGACGCCCTGCGTCTATCCCATGATCCCGATAACAGCCGCGATCATTGGCGGCACGAGACAGAAGGGGAAGCTGGCAGCTCTTCTGTCATCTATGGTTTATGTCCTCGGTTTATCAGTCACCTATTCGCTTTTGGGTCTCTTGGTCGCCAGCGGCGGCGAGAGAGTGAGGGCCGTTTTGGCTTCACCGTGGGTGCTCGTGCCCATTGCAGGCGTATTCGTGTTGCTTGCTTTGAGCATGTTCGAGGTCATCTCCATTCAGGTCCAACCGAAAGCCGTCAGCAAACTGCAGAGCACCCTTTCCGGCAAGGGGCACATCTTTGCCATCTTCGGGATGGGGATCGTCAGCGGGCTTGTCGCCGGACCGTGCCTCACGGCGCCTCTTGCGGGTATCCTTGTCATCGTCGCGAGGGAAGCCAACAAGCTGCTCGGATTCTTCATGCTGTTTGCTCTGGCGTGGGGAATGGGCATTATTCTGATCGCCGCGGGCACCTTTACCAGCGCATTGCCGAAAGCGGGCGAGTGGATGGTGTGGGTGAAGAAGCTTCTCGGCTTTATCCTCCTGTGGGCCGCGGCATATTTTGTCTCTCCCGTCATTGGGAACACGGCGTATCGCATGGCGACGGCGGTCGTTCTGGTTGCCGCTGCTGTGTTTCTCGGAGGGTTTGACACGCTCACGAAAGAGAGCGGTTTCGCGGACCGCGTCAAGCGGTTCATCGGACTGCTGGCGGTTCTTGCCGCTGCTTACCTTTTCATCGGGGGTCTTTCAAAAGAGCGTCCCCGCCAGCATGTCTTTCGTGAAGGGAACTACGAGGAGGTTGAGACGGCGGTGGCTTCGGGGCAGCCAGTGGTTTTGGACTTCTATGCAGACCCATGCAAGGGCTGCAAAGACCTCGATGATAAAACGTTCAGCGACCCGCAAGTGGCCGACGCACTGCGGCGATTTCGCACTTTGAAAGTTCATACGGATCGGGAGCCGCAGCTCGTGGAAAAGTTCAATGTCCCCGGTGCGCCGACGGTCATCTTCATCGGCTCAAACGGGAAAGAGAATGCCCGATTCTCCGGCTTCAAAAGCGCCGGGGATTTCCTGAAAATCCTCAGGCAGGTGGAATGAAGGGTGAGTATTGGCATGGAAAAAGTGGTCGAGGCAATCGTGAAGCAAGTTGCGATAGTGATGACCGCCATGATACTGGTGGCAATTGTTGGCGAAGCTTGGTCGGGTGAAGGGTCGGCTACCGCTGGAAAAACGGGCAAAAGAGTGAAGATCGGGCCGTATCCCGGCGGCTACCCTCGAGTCACGAAGGATGAACTTTGCGTGGACCCGAGGCCCGATCACAAGTTGGCGGTGTATCTTCCCTGGAAAAATTCCGGCTACATCGTCGTGGACATTCCGGAAGTTATCTTCAGCAACATCGGCGTTCTTTTCCTCGGTCACAAGCACATTCCGACAATCTGGACTGAGAAGAATGTCGAGCTGGAGACGGTGAACTGGCAGCGGCTTGAGAACGGCAGCATGAAATACGTCCGCCGCTTGCCGAACCGGGTGATTTTTGGAGCGACTGCCGTTCCAACGAAGGACGGCGTGGATATGGAGCTGTTTCTCGAGAACGGGACAGAGGAGAAGCTGACAGGCTTGCGGACGCAAATTTGCGTGTTGCTCAAAGAGGCGAAAGAATTCAACCAGCTCACCAACGACAACAAGTTCTTCGCGCCCGGCGATCCGGAGAAGGAACCGCTCGTGGCGGTGGGCGATGAGCAGCGCAAGCGATGGATCGCCACAGCCTGGGATCACTGCGTCGGAAAATGGGGACGACACCTCTGCCCCTGCATGCACTCCGACCCCCAGTTCCCCGACTGCCCGCCCGGAAAGCGAGTCACCGTCCGAGGCAAAATCTTATTCCTCGAAGGTGATATCAAGGAGCAATACCAGCGGCTGAAGAAAGACGGAAAGCTACTCTGGAAACCGTAAGGCAGACCAGCTCCCCGCCATGCCTTCCGGCTTGTGCAAGCTCTCGAGCCGTCGATTTCACTCCGCGATACGGCCCCACTCCTCCCAGCGGTTATCCTCAAAACCGTCAGATTCTTAGCAAATACTCCAGGCGTCTCGCGCCTTATTCCACCGCGACGGGCATGGGCCCGGACAGCCGAAAGTCTTTACGCATGGGCGTCTTCTCAATCTGTACGTCGAATTGCTCAATCGGCTCCCTCCTCCGGCGAAAATCGTTGTTGTAAACCGAGATAGAGTACTGGCCCGGTGGGAGAGCGAAGATTTCGTACCTCCCGTCCAGGCCGCTCACGGCCTCTCGCGACAGCGTTCGCCTCGATCCCGACGAGATGACTAAAAGCAGCATGTTAGGGAGCGGCAATCCATCGTGTGACAATATTCTTCCGGACACGGCGACAGGCGCTTTCCAACCGGCCGGGATCTCCCCTCGCCTCTCAGCATCAACTCCCCTTTGGGCGGAGGTGAGGAAATACTGTCTCTTCCCCGGCCCATCGCCAGCAGGGGGAACATCTATCGTCTCCTCGAATCTCTTCCCGAAATTGCCGAACGATGAGACCGCGTATCGGCCCTGCGGTATGTTAAACAGGTCAAAATCCCCTGCCGCATCAGTTATGAGCTGCACGGAAACGGCAGGCTTGCCCTGATAGGTGGCGCTCACCAGCTTGTACGCCAGTGGCGCCGCGTCTTCCGAGATAAGCCGCCCGCGGAAAGCCAGGCGGGGATCCCAAGACAGGGCCCTCGAAGCGCTCTCACCCTGATCAAGCTGCACAAAACTTGGATACGAAAAGGTCGTGGTTCCGGGATCAGGGCCGGGGGTATGCGGGTAACGGTAGCCGGCGCCTCGCGCCACTTGAAAAGGCGGGACATATACCGTCAGGTCGTACATTCCGCGAGAGAGCTTCACGAGCCTCCTGGTCTCGCCAGGCTTAAGCCAGAAGGTTCTGCCGTATCTGAATTCCTTGGTTTCTGCAGCTATGCTGAGCTCACAAAGGAGGCAGGGCTGCTCGTGACCAGCAACGAGTTTGGATTCCAGTTCCAGTTCCGATGTTCCTACCGGCTCCGCATACCAGGAAACACCTTCGCCCGCAAAGGCATCGAACACCCCGTCGTGGTCGCCGTCCGCGCGTGTGCTTTTTAGTTTCTCACACGTGCTGTGATACTTGTCCACAAGTCCATCGCCGTTCGAATCCGTCTGCTTGACGTCAAGTGCAGCTTGCCTTGTAGCAGCATCGCGTTCGAGGGTGGCCTCGCACCGATCAGCCATCCCATCGCGATTTGTGTCATCACATCTCACACGGAAAAGGGACCTGGCCGGGCGGCTCGCACTTGTGTCAGCCTCCGGAGCCGGCGGGCCGAGTTGCGCCCAGGAGTCCACTCCGCCGTCTAATCCGCGGTCTACCGCCGAGTGGCGCACCTGCGCGGATGTGTACCAGTACGATGTTTTGGCCGGTAAACTCCATGGTTCCCTCCACGGCTCCGTTTCGGCCACTGGCATGTGGTACCAGCCATTGACCATGCTTCTGCCCTGCACTTCTCCGAGCGTCTCCAGACGCGAGCCCGCAGATGCCCAATAGCGAAGCGAGGACCCCCGGCCCCCGGGCTCTCTCCTCTGGGTGCCCGATCCCTCCTTGGGGAACTCCGCTCCCGCTTTGAGCTCCCTAACCCTGTCTCGGGCGTTAAAGAAAGTCACCCTGGCTACCCGGCGCCGCGGCATCGTCAACACAATTCTTCCGGTCCATGAGAAGATTTCCTTCTCAACCAGCTTACCTTGATCGTTTATCTCCAGCCATTTGTCCACGCTGCCGTCGGCGTCTTCGTCAATTTCCTCTCTGAAGAGCTTTCCTTTATCGTAAACCCGCCAGAGATCAACCCTGCGGTTGAAATCGGTATCTACCTCGACGAGGTCAATCAGGCCCTGGAAATAGTGTTCCCATTTGTCAATCCTGCCGTCCTCGTTGCCGTCAATCTCGATCCGTAGCGCCTTCCCCTTCAGAAAGCGAATCCAGGTGTCCGTCTTGCTGTTATTGTTCTGGTCTCCGAAGGCGATCATGGGGAGGTCCGCCTCCGGCTCCCACTGAACAATCTTCGCGTAGGGCTTGCCGTCGCGATAAACCGTGTCGTCTTTCCAAGAAATGGCAGATTCCGATACCGGGTCTTCCTCTCGTATCGCCCCCTCTACTTCTCGCGATGGCTTGTTCTTCTCCGCCCGAACGGCCCTGGCCGACATGCTCGTGAAAGACAGAGTCCCCACAATCACCAGAGAGAGCGCAAGGAGAACAAGTCGGGTCTTGAATCGCAACGTCATTGACAGATGCCCGCCGGAGGCAAGTATCCGCTCTATTCTCTGACGGAGACGAAGAGCGTGATAAAAGACTCCGACTCCGACAAGGCTTTTCCTCGGAACGAGGCGTCTTTCAGCGAGGGTTGTGAGCGCTCTGGCATAGACGGTCGCGTTGGTGGAATGGTTCAGAACCCAGTTGTCGCATATTTCCTCCCGCAGACGACGCAGACGCCGGTTCATTAGATAGATGAAAGGATGGAAGAAGAAGATGGCTTCGCTCAATCGCTGCAGTAAGTTGACGGCGTAATCCCTCCAGCGAACGTGGGCGAGCTCGTGAAGCAGGATCGGGCGGAGCTGCTCCGGGGGCATTTCTCGGACGACGGACTCGGGCAGGAGGATGGCCGGACGGAAAATTCCAGTGAACACGGGCGAAGAGGATCGGCGAAGACGAGTAATGCACAACGCCGCGAATAGAAGTCTCAGCAAGAAGATAGCACATCCGGCAAGCCACACCAGGCTGATCCACCCTCGCCAGAGGAACGGCGAAGCAGTTGTCGGAGCTGTCTGAGCCCGTGGTGATTGCGTACCCGAACGTGGTGCCATGGTTGAGGCCTCCGTCGCGGCACCATTCCGGGCGACGATGATCGTCGGAGGTTCCTCTCCAGGGTTCTCCGCGGGTGAGACCGCTGGGGCCGCTTCAGACGGAGATATGCCATCGGGCACTTCGGCAACGGGCGAGAAGTCAATGACACCGGACACTGGTCCCCGTGACTCCGTAGCAAGACGTGCAACGACCGTGTGTTCTTTGGCGGGAAGAAGTGCGAGCCGGTAATTTCTTGCAACGAAGGAAATCACGGGCAGAAGGAGAAGCCCGACCAGGCAATATACCCATAGCCAATATCGCGCCGTGAGATGCCTTTTGCCAAGAACTCTCGCCAGCACGAAGAACATCACCATCAGCGCGGTGCCTTTCCATGCCGCATCCAACAGATAAGGAAAAACCGATTCCCCGAAACGTATCAGCGCGCTCATTTCTGTGCCTCCTTTTCCTTGGCTGCGATCAGCCTCTTCAGTCTCCTCAACTCCTCCAGGCTCAACTTCTCCTTTTCGAGGATATTGACCATCAGAAGCTCCGCCGAGCCATCGAAGACCCGATTTGCAAGATTTCGCAGCATGGACTGAATCACCTCATCCCGCGTCACGAGCGGGTAATAGAGGTACGTCCTGTTGATGGTATCATGGCGAAGGAATCCTTTCCTCTCGAGAATGCGCATGACCGTCAGCACCGTCGAGTAAGCCAGCGGCTTGCGTCTGGGAAGGGCATCTTTCACGTCCTTAACGGTAGCTTTTCCACGCCTCCAGACGGCCTCCATAAGCTTCAATTCCAGGTTGGTCAACAGCTTTTCTTTCTTGGAGCCCATAGATTCTCCTTTCTATCAATCATTTAATATTATACTTATAATAGCAACGTTCTGTTCGCTGTCAAGAGCTTTTTTGAAAAAAATAATAGCTCACTTACGGGCGGCTGAGGGTGGAACCGCGGAGGACGCAGAGACGCCCTCAGGACTGCCCCGCCATGGCGGGGCGGCGTTACATAGATGGCAAGACTGAGCTCCCGTGGGGGTCATGGGCATCTTGCCCATGACACGACAGGCGAGGAGGGGCTCATTCTCATCTTCCCCTCTGCCCTCTCCGCCCTCTCCGGAAAGTTCAGGTGCTCTCTTATTTCTTGGGAAGAGGTCTATCGGGACGCTCGCTCCACCAGCTCTGGGTTGTTATCTTTGAGTCCGGATGGTCCGGGTTCGTGAGAAGCTTTTGCTTTCCGGAAATCCACATGACGTGGCCGTCGGCGAACGCGAAGTTTCTTCCGTCCATCTTATGGTTGGAGCGCTTCGTCAGCTCCTTCCCGGCAGGCCTGTCTGCGAGGACTCTGGTTTCCGTGGGCGCCGATTCCGTCCACGGCAGGTTCTTGCCGCCCTCGCCATTGTATCCGTAAGCGTAGCCATTGTATCCGTAAGCGTAGCTGACCTGCTTGGCTTCGGCAGCGCGGAAAGGTTTGTGGTCGTATTCGTCGGTCTCGCGCTTCGGCATCTTATCGCCAGAGCTGGGGCAGGTGAACACGTCCAGGCTGGAGAGATAACAAGGATAAAGAATTCCCAGGTCCTTGTAGTGCGTCTGCACATCGATTTCCTTGCCCGGCTCGGCGCTCGTCGGATACCACTCGTCGTAATCCGGCGTGTACGTTTTGATGCCAAGCATGATCTGCTTGAGATTGGTGAGGCAAGCCAGAGTTCCCGCTACCCTCCTTCTCGCGCAGCCCGCGAGGATGAAGGCGATTAGAATGCCGACGACGCCAGCGATGACCAGAACATCAATTAGTGTGAACCCCTTTGCCTTTTTCATTGGACCGGTCCTCCTTCTGCTATGTTGCTTCCCTGAAACCAGTTTGGCGGTCGCAGGCATATCCTCCGCGCACAGTTTCTGCGCTATGGTCTGCTGGCATTTGGTTAATCCGATGGGGATGCCCGGAATCTCCTCCTGGAAGCCAACGGAACATTTGATGAGCCGCCTTTGTTTCCTCACGCCACATCCTCCGCTCGACACGACTACCCATATAATAAAGATAGTGCGCTTTCGGCAAAAGTCAAGTGCCTTTCTCTTCCTGCGAAGGCGAAAATGTTGATTGACTCGCTTCGGGGCGCCGGGTATGTTTTGAGTGAGAAGCAAACTTGCAGTCCGGGTCTGAGCGGATAAGGAGACCTCAAGGAAGAATAGGCGTATGGAGGGGCTTATGAAACGGACTCTCGCATTGTGGCTTATTTCCTTTGTTGTGGCGATTGGAGGTATCC
>JABMQX010000362.1 GCA_013203085.1 bacterium
CTTCCTGAAAGAGCTGGCGGGACCTCTCACGCCGGGGTGCAACTGATGGAAGACAACGGAAACGTCCTCGCTTTCGGATGCCATCCCGACGACATCGAGTTCATGTGCGCCGGGACGCTTTCCCTCCTGAAAAAAAAGGGATACCGCATCCACATCGCAACGGTGTGTGGAGGGGAGATGGGTTCCATGACGCTGAGCAAGGAGAGGATTCGAGACGTGCGTTTGAGGGAGTGCGAAGATTCGGCGGCAGTTCTCGGGGCGTCGTATCGTTGGGCGGGATGGGAGGATATAGAAGTGGATTTCTGCCGCGCGCTGCGTGTCAAGGTGGCGAAGGTGATTCGGGAGGTCAATCCGTTCCTTGTTTTCACGCTGCCGCCGGTTGATTACATGGCCGACCACGAGGAAACCTCGAAGCTGGTCCGCAACGCGTGCTTCTGCGCCTCGATGCCCAACTTTGATACGGAAGGCGTCCCCCCGACCAAAGGCGTTCCATATCTCTACTACTGGGATTCGGTCGAGGGGAAGGATTACCTCGGGCGGAAGACGCCGGTCGGCTTCTACGTTGACGTGACGCAGGAGATGGAGACAAAGGTGAAGATGCTCTCGTGCCATCGCAGTCAAAGGGAGTGGCTTCTCGCGCAGCACGGGATTGACCAGTACATCGAGCACATGAAGGAATGGGACAGGCGGCGAGGCGCTGAGATCGGCGTCGAATTCGCCGAGTCCTTCTGCCAGCACCTCGGCCACCCCTTCCCGCAGGATAATTTCCTGAAGGCCGTGATTGGAGAGGCGGTTGTCGAGAAGGCTTAAACGGCGTAGGTCACATGGTCTGAACGCGGCGCTTCCCAAAGCGGCTGACGATATCCCGGTCTAAATTCGTGTCCAAAAGCCCAAAAAAAGTGAATAGAAGGTCTTTTCTACAAGAGAGCGCGAAGTTTGTGGGCGGAGCGATGGCGATGCCGTGGCTTGTAGCTGTCTGCGGAGCGAGCGCCGAAGATGATGAGGAAAAGCGGATGGGAAAGGGTTTGAAGAGCGATTCGGGAGCTGAAGCGAGTTTTCCCTGCCTTGAGGTTTCAGGGACGAACTACGAGATAGGATTTGAGATCGGGAAGCACTTTGGTGAGAACATTCGCGAGGGATTCCGCCGCAGAAAGAAGTGGTTCAGCAACTTGAAGGCAACCGCAGAGGGCGATTTCGCCAGGCAGTTCAAAGGCTGCATTGCCGCGGCGAAGAAGCACTTTCCGCAATTCGTCGAGGAGATTCAAGGATGGGCTGACGGCGCGGGCGTTCCATTTGAGGATATGATGATCCTCAACATGTGGGCGGAGCTGACCGCGATGAAACGCAGCCGGGGAGAGGGAAGCTGTTCCACGATTTCGCTCAATGACGGGAAACGCATCATCCTGGCGCACAATGAAGACGGCAGCGCGGCGTACAAAGGCCTGATGTTTTGGCTAAAGGCGAAGCCGCGAAACGGCTGCTCGTTTCAAACCATATGCTATCCGGGCTTTATTCCCGGCAACAGCCCCGGATTCAACGACGCGGGAATAATTCAGACGACGAACTACATACCATCTGCGGAATGGAAAGTCGGAATCCCTCGCTACATTCTCAACCGGGCGATCTTCGATGCCAAAACCCTCGCCGACGCCGTGAAGACCGCCACGCATCCGGCAAGATGCTACGGGAATCACCACAATCTGGCTTCTACAAAAGAACAGCGAATTCTATCGGTGGAAGCTACGCCGACGAAGCATGAGGTCCACGAAGTGCACGGTGTCTATTTCCACACGAACCATCTGATTCTGGATTCGATGAAGGGGCAACCCCAGTTCCCGGGCAAATCGTCCACGACACGATATGCAGTTCTCGCAAAGGAAACAGAGAAGTGGAAGGACGCGACGAAGGTTCGGGTTTCGGATATCGTCAGGGCGCTTTCCAGCCACGAACGGAAACCGAACAGCGTGTGCCGCCACGCCGCAGCCCATACCGGCGGAGCGACACTAACGTCGGCGGTCTTTGAAATCCCTAAAGGCTCGTTTCGCCTGTACAAAAACAACCCGTGCTCGGGAAGTTTCATCGTAGGGCATCTATAGCCAAAAGCGTTCGAGAAGCCTTAACCTATTGGTGCCTCTTGTTGCAAGAAACTGCTGAAATCGGAGGATAACGCGATTATGAGAAGAGTGATAAGGAGTCTGGCGATTCTTGGTTCTGTTGTGGCTTTGCTGTCCGTTCTGTGCGGGACGGCGCAGTCCGCAAAGCTGAGCGAGATGCTCCCCATGCGGGACGGTGTGAAGTTGGCGGCTGACGTGTACCTGCCGGAAGGCGACGGGCCATGGCCGGTGATGCTGACGCGGACACCTTACAACAAGAACGGCTTCGCCGGGGCCTCACGGGCTATCGGGAACAAGGGCTACGTGCTGGTCGCGCAGGACGTTCGGGGCCGGTTCGCGTCTGAGGGCGAGGATTGGCTGGTGTTCAGCCACGGCGGTTGGGGAGAACACCAGGACGGATATGATACCGTCGAGTGGATCGCCAAACAGAAGTGGTGCAATGGGAAAGTAGGCACCTTCGGCAGCAGCGCAGGGGGTGTTGTTCAAAACATGATGGCGCCGAGCCGACCGCCGCATCTTGTGTGTCAATGGGTGCATGTTGCCAGCTCGAACATGTACAATCAGGCGATGTACCAGGGAGGCGCGTTCAGAAAACGAATGGTGGAGGGCTGGCTGAAGGATAATCGGTTCAGCCCTGAGAATTTGAAGGCGGTCCGCGCCCACCCGGAATACGATGAGCTCTGGGAGGAGCTCGATCCCGAGCGAGTGGCGTCGCAGGTGAACGTGCCGGTGATGTTTGTGGGAGGCTGGTACGACATCTTTTGCCAGGGAACGATCAACAGTTTTGTGACGATTCAGAACAAGGGGGACAGAGGAGCCAGAGGGAAATGCAAGCTTGTCATGGGGCCCTGGGCACACGGCGGATTCGCAGAGCTGAAGTATCCCAACGAACAAACA
>JABMQX010000363.1 GCA_013203085.1 bacterium
ACTCGACCTGCGTGGGGATCACCCTCGGCAAATACGGTGATCAATGGGACAACACGTCGCAAAACACTGCCAAGGGCTACGTCAAAACGATCGAGCGTGCCCTGGAAAACGGCTGGTCCAGGGAAAACATCGGCCACCACACCGTGCGGAACAACCACATCGCGCATTGCGAGCAGGCGGGCATCGTCGGCAGTTTGGGGGCGGTGTTCAGCACCATCACCGGCAATGTCATCCACGACATCCATGTCCGGCGACTGTTTTCGGGCGCCGAGATGGCCGGCATCAAGATCCATGGCGCCATTGACACCGTGATCAGCCACAACCACATCTACCGCACGTGCCGAGGGATTTGGCTGGACTGGATGGCGCAGGGCACGCGGGTCACTCGAAATTTACTCCATGACAACCACGGCACCCAGGATCTTTTCGTTGAAGTGAATCACGGGCCGTTCCTGGTGGACCGCAATCTCTTCCTCTCGCCGAGTGCCCTGTTCGATATGTCGCAAGGCGGGGCATACGTGCACAACCTGTTCGCGGGTCGAATCGTGCACCGTCCTGAATTGGGGCGAGCGACCCCGTTCCATGAAGCCCACTCCACCGAAGTCGCAGGATTGCGGAATATCCAGGGCGGCGACGACCGGTTCTACAACAATATCTTCGTCAGCCACGACGGTTTGGCTCCCTACGACAAGGCGGCGCAGCCCGTGCAGACGGCCGGCAACGTCTTTCTCAAGGGCGCCCACCCCTCCAGGCATGAGCAGGACCCGCTCGTGCGGCCGGAGTTCGATCCCGGCATTAAACTGGTCGAAGAGAAGGATGGCGTCTACCTTCATATCATGCTCGACAAGACCTGGACCGAAAAGCAGTCGCGTCAGCTCGTAACGACCGAACTGCTCGGGCGGGCGAAGATTCCGGATCTGCCCTATGAACAGCCCGACGGCTCGCCGTACCGCATCGACACCGATTGCTTCGGAAAAAAAAGAAATACCGCCAATCCCTTCCCGGGCCCCTTTGAGCTTCCCGGGGGCGGAAGGCAGGTACTGAAAGTCTGGCCTACGCTCGCCCTGCAATAGGCCAAGCCGTTATGCAGAAGTCATGGGTCGAAAACGATGCCCAAGGCGATGTTCAAGGCCATCGCAACAACAAATAACATCAACGAGTGTTCACGATGCGTATCAAAACCATCTTTCTCATAGTCCTCGGTGTCTCTGTCACCAGAGCTATAACCGAATCCTGTATTGAAGGAATTGGAAAGTGAAAGGATCTGTATTTGTATCGCTCTTGCCTTCGGAGTTTTCTCAGCAGTCAGGTACGCAAGCCTGATCATCCGTACGCCCCACATATTCGATGTTGACCTTTCAGAAACCTGGTGGTTGCCTGTCATCAGCCAGGTCGCCGAATCTGGTTTCTATCTTCTGTTCTGGATAGGCGTCGTAAAAGCTGCAGATAAGCCCCCTGTAAATGAACCGTTTCTGACCTCCTTTGTCTTCCGGCGGGCCTTCAAGATGGACCAAGATATTCTCGCCAAAAAAACGGCGAGGGGGGAACGAGCAGCAATCATCGCGGGCACGATTCTCCTGGTGGCTCTTGCGCTTACAGCCTGGCATATGCAGCGACAAACCTGATCCGCAATCTTGGATAACCCTTCCATTGTGGTTCCCCTTGTTCTCGCTGCCACTACTCGGAATAGGCGAAGAATGTAAAACTGAGCTTGCAGCCAACCGATCTGTTCACGGTTCCAGAGTTCGAGAACCCGATGATTTTCTTGGGCGCGAGCAAGAAGGAGATGGGCGGAAGCAGAGATTTGGGACTAAACATGTGCATAGGCCCGTTTTGGCCAGAAAGGAAAGAGTACGTGCGCATAGTCAACGAAATGCCAAAAACGCCACTATGCGCAGCTTGAACTAAACCGCTTGGCGGTAGGTAGCCCACCGTCGTAGCGTTTCCTGTATTGCCTACGGTTTGTGCCCTGATTTCGGGGATTCTCCATTTCTTTCCTGCGGCGCAGATCATTGTCTACCAGAATGCCTCCTTCGTGG
>JABMQX010000364.1 GCA_013203085.1 bacterium
CCATTGTCCCTGTGCCTTTGCATTGGCGGAGATATTTTTCGAGGGGGTTTAATCAGGCGACTGACCTGGCGAGACCCTTGTCCAGGCACTTTCGCATCTCAATTCTCAAGAGAAGCCTCAGGCGAGTCCGTCACACCCGCCCCCAAGTATCTCTCCCCCCAAAGGAGCGAAAGAGCAATATCGTAAACGCCTTCAAGGTGACTCGCCCTGCAAGAGTCGCCGGAAAGAAGCTTCTCCTAATTGACGACGTAATCACGACCGGAGCGACACTGAACGAATGCGCCCGCGTGCTGAAGGACGCCGGCGCCTCGGAAGTCACAATCTTGACTCTCGCGCACCCCTCCGATTTACCTTAGCGGCTCCGCTAAGACTCCCTTTTCGATAGGCAGCTTCATACATAGCAGATTCTCGACACACAATCGGCGAAATCCACTGCCCCGCGAGTTATCCTAATCTCCACTCGCAGAAAGAAGACCGGGACCGGCGCGTTCCGGAGCGGCGGCAGACGTACCGCGTCCTTCTGCGTGGTGAGAACACATTGAACGTCATCCTCGGAAGCTTCTGACAGGATTCGCTCGATTTCGTCCGGAGAAAAGCGATGATGGTCGAGAAACCGAATGCTGTTTTTGATTCGAGCGCCGAGGCCTTCGATCGCTGCTTCAAAGCTCTCGGGGCAAGCGATGGCGCTGACAACGGTAACGTCCTTCCCTCTGGCGAACTCGAGTTCCTCTCGGCGCCCGGAAGTGACTTCTTGAAAATAGAGGGGCTGATGGATGGTCTCGATGACCTCTGCTGCTGGGTTGATCTCTCGCAGTTTCTCCTTGATGGGTTCCAGCTTAACGCCACTCGTCTTCGTCAGAAAAAAGTAGTTCGCCCTTTTAAGACCGCTTAGTGGCTCGCGTAACACGCCCCGTGGCAGAAGTTGTCCGTTTCCGAATGGGTTTGTGGAGTCAATGAGAACAAAATCGAGTCTCCGGCCGAAAGATAGGTACTGGAAACCGTCGTCGAGTATCAGCGTGTCCGCGCCCATACGCGAAATTGCGTATCGTCCCGCCTTGACGCGGTTTTTGTCAACAAGAATGGCTACTCCCTCCAGATTCTTCGCGAGCAAATATGGCTCGTCGCCCGCGTGGATGGGATCGAGCAACACTCTTTGGCCGTCAGAAACTACTCTTGGCGAGTAATCATCCCCGACATCGGTTTCTGCGAGATGTGGCGCCTTTTTGCTCTTATAACCGCGACTTAAAATGGCGACTTTGCGCCCTCCCTCGGACAGTGCCTTTGCTAACATCTCCACGATGGGTGTTTTCCCTGTACCTCCGACGGTGATGTTCCCGACGCTTATGGTCAAGCAGCCGAGGGAGTGTCGCCGAAATATCCCCAGAGCGTACAGTTTGAGCCTCGCGCATACGGCCACGCCATATAACTGCGAAAACGCCCACAGGATGCATTTGATGAGCTTCGCGAAAGGGCCCCCTCGCCTGTCACCCATAATCTCGATGAGATATTTCTGCACTCTTTCTCGCATGTTCACTGCACGCAGGCTTCGTCGTAAGCTCTGTGGCCCTCCCGGCGCCTTCCCTTCTTGCTTTCCAGTGCTTCTTTATTTACTATAAGCGAGCGGCGAGGCTATGTCAACGCGACCTCCGGTAATTGCTCAGGGCCGGGGATGGCGGAGTGCCGGTTGCAGCAGGCACAGTGCGGGCAGGTTCTTCCGCACGTGCAACTTGTTGGCTCTCAGAACATCGTGCCGTGTGGATTTGTTTGCTTTTCGCTCTTGAACAGGAGGGAAAATGCCGAAGGAAAAACGGATTGATGTTGTGGTTGCCGGGCATATCTGCTTCGATGTCATCCCGGTATTTCCGCAGGGCCTTGGCACCGACCTGGGTCACATTCTCGTGCCGGGCAAGTTGATCAATGTGAGAAATGCCGCAACCTCCACGGGCGGCCCCGTCTCCAACACCGGTCTCGCCTTGCAGCGCCTCGGCCAGAAAGTAGCCATGATGGGCAAAGTCGGCGACGATTTCTTTGGGAGAGCTGTCCTCGACCGGCTCAAAATGTATGGGGCGGAAAAGGGAATGTCTGTCGTGCCGGGGGAGGCTACCTCCTACACCATCGTCATCGCTCCCCCGGGCATAGACCGCGTTTTCCTTCACAACCCGGGCACAAACAACACGTTCGGCCCCGAAGACGTCAACCTTGATATCGTCCGCGAAGCGAGGCTGTTTCACCTGGGCTATCCACCTCTGATGAAAAGGATATACGAAAACGATGGAAGGGAATTGGTGGAAATCTTTCGAAGAGCTAAAGAGGCCGGCGCGACGACTTCCCTTGACATGTCCCTGCCGGACCCCTCTTCCCCATCAGGAAAGGTCAACTGGGACGCCGTTCTCAAAGGAGTGCTCCCGCACGTTGACATATTCCTCCCGAGCGCCGAAGAAACGATGTTCATGCTGAATAAGGAGAAATTCTTCGCCAAAAAGAGACGGGCCGGATGGAGGGATGTCCTCGAGTTCTTCGATTTCAGCGATCTTTCCGAACTTGCCGAACAATTGCTCTCGTACGGAGCCAAAGTCGTTGGCCTGAAATCCGGTTACCTTGGCTTCTATGTGAGGACAGCAGACGCAGAAACGCTTTCTCACGTTGGCTGGGCGAAGCCGTCCGATCTCGACAACTGGTCCGGTCGCGAGCTTTTCGAACCTTCCTTTCACGTCGAGCATGTCGCCAGCGCCACGGGTTCGGGCGATTCGGCTATCGCCGGTTTCCTTGCCGCCTATCTCAATGAGGAGTCAATCGAATCGTCCATCGAGTACGCCTGCGCTGTCGGAGCGCAGAACGTTCAGGTCCTCGATGCGGTCAGCGGAATTCGCTCCTGGGAAGAGACAACCCGCCAGTTGCAATCCACCCGGCCCAAGATTTCTCTTTCTTTCGAAGTCAAGGGCTGGTGGTTCGATGACACAGGGCAGGTCTGGCACGGGCCCACGGATAAGGCGCCGAAAGCCTCCTGATCGGCCGACCGTTCGCTGACCTTCCCTCGACGCCGGCAAGACCGCCAATATGGTTCTCCTTGGACTCTTCCCGGAATTTTGCCCCAAAAAGCGGGACACGTTCCTCCGCAGCCGAGCCCCACGTCCCTGAGAAAGCTTCGGCGGCACGCCGTTCTCTCCCGTGCGGATAGGCTTTCCCCCTCTTCTTCACCGGGTCACGCCGTGGGAACTTATTTCAGTGCGGCTCCTGCGGCTGACTCGCGGATGTCCTTCGGGGCAACTCTCGGCCAGAATGTTCTGTGCCCCCAGTAATAGCGGATGGCGATTTTCGCCCAATTCTTCTTGACAAAACCGCTGCAGTGGGCGTAACTTCTCTGGTGTACTCGCTGTTTCGTTAAACAGAGAGTGGGCGCCGGCCCGCTCTTTTCTGTCTCAGGCTTTTGCTGGGGCACCGGAGTTGATCAGGATGAATGGCGATTTGTTGACGGTTCTCGAATACATCGAACGCGAGAAGGGCATCTCCAGGGATACAATTCTGGAGGCGGTGGAGTCCTCTCTTCTGAGCGCCTCAAGAAAGACGTTGCCTACGGCCCACGACCTTTCCGTCGAGATAGACAGAGAGACCGGCAACATCCATGTTTTTGCAAACATGCTGGTCGTGTCGGACGCCTCCGACGCCTCCGACGAGTCACCCGATAGCATCCTGTTTCAGGAGGCAATCGCTATTGATAACAGCGTCAAAGTGGGGGAGCATGTCCGCGTGGAGGTGACTCCGCACGACTTCGGCAGAATCGCCGCTCAGACCGCCAAACAAGTCATAATCCAGAGGTTGCGAGAAGCAGAGAGAGACCTTCTGTTCGAGGAGTTCAAGGACCGTCTGGGAACTTTAGTCAATGGCGTTGTCCGCCGCCAAACTTACGGCGCCGTCATCGTTGACCTGGGTCGAGCCGAGGCCATTTTGCCCGCCAGGGAGCAGTCCTTCGGGGAAAGATACCCCCCCGGCAGCCGCATCAGCGTTTACGTCACAGAAGTTATGGACGCTATTAAGGGACCGGAAATCATTGTCTCCCGCACGCATCCCGGCCTTGTCGAGAGGCTGTTCGAGCTTGAGATCCCCGAGATCATTGATGGGATCGTGCAAATCAAGGGAATCGCCCGCGAAGCCGGCCATAGAACCAAGATCGCTGTCCATTCCACACAGGAGAAGGTTGATCCGGTAGGCGCGTGTGTAGGCCTGCGGGGTGCAAGAGTGAAAAATATCGTGCGAGAGCTAAACGGCGAGAAGATTGACATTATCAAGTGGAGCGACGACATTGCAACCTACGCCCAGAACGCTCTCAGCCCTGCTAAACTGAAGAAGGTCGAGGTGAGCGAAGCTGAAAAGAACATAACTGTCATCGTAAGCGAGGACCAGCTCTCGTTGGCCATAGGGAAGAAAGGGCAGAACGCTCGTTTGACAGGCAAGCTCGTGGGTTGGAGAGTGGATATCTTCTCAGAAGAGAAATTGCAGCGGTTGAGAGAAATCCGGAAGCAGGAACTCCTGTCCCTTCCCGGTGTTGGCGAAAAAGGGCTTGCGGTCTTGGAGGAAGCGGGGTACACAAGTATTCATGCTATCGCCGCCGCACCCGAGGGAGAGCTGGCAAAACTGCCCGGCTTTGGCAAAGCGAGCGCCGTCAAGATCGTGAAAGCTGCAAGGGAATCGGTGCAAGGAGGGTAGAGTGGGTCGGAGAGCAAGTGCACTTGCCAAAGAACTTGGGATCTCCGGGGATACGCTGGCGCGGAAGTGCGAGATCATGGGGCTCATTCTCAAATCGCCCAACGCCACTATCCCTGACGAGATTGTTGAGCAGCTTCGCCTTGAATTCACGAAGCCCGTTCGTCTTCCGAAGCCCCCCGCAAAGAAAAAACCGAAAGCCAAGAAACCTGTCGCCGCTCCCAAGCGTGCCGCTAAGCCCCTCGCTAAGAAACCACCCAAGAAGGTCAAGAAACCGGCCAAGGCCGAGAAACCTGAAAAGCCTCCAGAACCGAAGGTTGTCAAATTGACTCGCTTGTTGACGGTTCGCAGCCTTGCGTCCAAGTTCGGTCTCAAAGCCGCTGAGCTGACTAGTCTTTGTAAGGGCCTTGGATTGAAAGTAATACAAACCGATGTCCTGGACCGCGATACCGTCGAGATCCTTGCTCACGATCTGAAATACGAAGTCGAGTTCAACTTCGCTGCTCCTCCGGTGGAAGCCGAAGAGAAGACCGTAGAAGCTCCCGAAGCTGTCGCAGAAGTCGAAGCACCGGAGCGGAAAGAGGTCGAAGGAACGAAAGAGACTGTCGAAGCAGTTAAAGAGATTAAGGAGGAAGAGATCCTCGTTCCTCGGTCCCCAGTGGTGACTTTCATCGGGCACGTTGATCACGGGAAAACCTCCCTCTTGGACGTGATTCGCAAGACCAATGTCGTCGCCGGGGAAGTCGGCGGGATTACCCAGCACATCGGCGCCTACAAAGTGTCCGTGGAGGGCCATTCCATCGTCTTTCTCGATACACCCGGTCACGAAGCGTTCACCGAAATGAGGCGGCGTGGGGTAAACGTCACCGACATCTGCGTCCTGGTAATCGCCGCCGACGACGGTGTAATGCCCCAGACCGTTGAGGCGATCAACCATGCAAGGGAAGCCGGAGTGCCAATCCTCGTCGCCATCAACAAGATTGATAAGCCGAATGCTTCGCCGGACAGGGTCCGCCAGCAATTGACGGAGAGAGACCTGTCCCCGGAAGAATGGGGTGGTGAAACAATCTGCGTCGAAGTCTCCGCCGTCACGGGGGAAGGCATTGACCACCTCCTGGAAATGATTCTTCTTCAGGCTGAAATATTGGAACTCAGAGCCGACCCCAAGAGTAGGGCGAAGGGTGTAGTCATCGAATCGAGCGTTTCCGCGGGGAGAGGGACCCTGACGACAGTGATTGTCAAGAACGGCACTCTTCGTGTCAGCGACTACATCGTGGCTGGAGAAAACTTGGGGAAAGTTCGCGCACTCCTTGACGAGCGAGGTAATAGGTTGAAGGAGGCGGGGCCTTCCGCGCCCGTCGAAATCCTCGGCCTCGACGGTGTTCCACAGGTGGGGAGCGAAGTCTCCTCTCCAAAGTCCGAGCGAGAAGCCAGAGAAATCGCCCGGCAGGCGAAAAAGCCGATTGCCCAGCAGGATGTCGCGGAACTAAGAAGACTGACTCTGGAGGAGTTTTTCACGACCGAGCGAGGGCAAGAGAAGAAAGAACTCAAGGTGATTATCAAGGGGGACGTTCTGGGGTCGGTCGAAGCCCTATCTCAATCCATCGAGAGGCTAAGCACCGAAAAAGTTTCCCCGAAAATCATCCACAGCAATGTCGGTGAGGTGAATGACTCCGACGTGATGCTCGCTGCCGCCTCCGGAGCCATCATCATGGCATTCCACAGCAAAGTCAGTTTGTCAGCGGCGGATATGGCTCGCCGCGAAAATGTCGTCATTGAGAGCTTTAGCGTTATCTACGAGGCCATTGATAGAATACGGCGCGCAATGGAAGGTCTCCTCCCGCCGGAAGAGAGGGAGGTTCCTATAGGGCGGGCCGAGATCCGTGAGATTTTCGCCTCTTCGGCTCTGGGGAACCTCGCTGGCTGTTATGTCAGAGAGGGGAAAGTCCAGAGCGGCGCAATCGCACAGCTGATTCGCGATGGCGAGCAGATATGGAAAGGCGAGGTCGCCAGCCTGCAAAGGTTCAAGGACGCCGTGAAAGAGATTAAGAGCGGCATGGAGTGCGGGATCAAGCTGAAGGGGCAAGATGATATTCAGGAGGGCGACACCATCGAGTTTTTCGTGATTGAGAAGATCCCTCAAACGCTCTGAATCGGGAAGTTGGAACCTCGGGCGTTCGCCCTCAAAACAGAAAAGATGAGCAGGGCCGCGTACTGTCGGTCATTAGCATGACGATCGGCGTTCTGGAAGTCGAGATGCGAATCCCCGACGCCACCTCGCTGAAATCAAAGAGGATGGTGGTCAAAAGCATTAAAGATAGGATAAGAAACAAGTTCAACGTATCAGTATCAGAGGTCTCCCACCTTTCCAGCAGGCGAAATTGTCTGTTGGGAATCGCACATCTCAGTACTGCGAAGTCCTTCACGAACCACGTTTTGTCGGACGTTGTGAATTTCATCCAGTCCTGCCGGCGGGTTGAGCTTGTGGATTTTCAAATCACCATGTTCTGAGCCGGCCCTCCCCGGCGAAGAGGCCCTGCGGGGTCGGTCCCCGGTTACTCTCAATCCCAAACCCGTGAGGCGATACCGTGGCCACCAGGCGAATGATAAGAGTGGGCGAGTTGATAAAAAGAGAGATCGCTGATATCCTCTGCCGGGAGATCAAAGACCCGAGGATCGGCTTTGTGACCGTTAGCAACGTGGACGTCACCAGAGACCTGAGAATGGCTTTCGTGAAAGTCAGCGTCCTCGGGGATGACGAAAGTAGACAGCAAGCTGTGCGCTCCCTTAATTCCGCCGCTGGCTTCATCCAGAAAGAGCTTTCCAGCCGGATAAGGCTCAGGTATATGCCGAAGGTGCAGTTCCGCTTGGATACATCCGTTGACGATTTCATGCATATCACTCAGCTTCTCGCTGAGATAAAGGAAGGCGAGGAACAGTAGCCTCTTCCGGAAGTTCCGTGTGCATCCGAGGTAGCCTGAATCATCGCCAAACATCAATGGACAAAAAGCGTATTGACCCGATAACGCAAAAGATAATCGAGGCGATCGGGAGGCACGAGGAGTTCTTGGTCCTGACACACCTCAACCCCGATGGCGACGCCGTCGGGAGCCTTCTTGCCTTGGGGCGAGTACTTGCTGCCCTCGGAAAGTCGCGCCATCTACTCTCCCCGGGCGAGATACCTCCTGAGTGCCGCTTCCTGGTGGCTGCCGGTGAAGTCAGCCCCTCACTCCCCTCCGTGGGGATGTGGGACGCTGTCTTCGTCCTGGATACACCGTGTTCCTCTCGCCTTCCATTGTCGCTTTCGGGCCAGATTCCGCCTTGCAAGGAATTGATTAACATTGACCACCATGCGGGCAATACGATCGAGGGCACTCTGAACTGGGTGGATGCGAAAGCGTCCTCCGTGGGGCAAATGCTTTATCTGCTCTTCGAGCAGGCCGGCTACGTCGTTTCTCCGGATGTCGCCACTCCTCTTTACACAGCTATACTGACCGACACCGGCTCTTTCCGGTTTCCCAACACAACCTCATCAGCCCTTACGGCAGCCGCCGAACTCGTGAAGGGAGGGGCGGACCCAGCGGCCATTGCGGGTCGGGTTTACGCTTCCAATTCCCTGCGAAAATACAGACTTCTCGCAGAGGCCCTTGCGTCCCTTCAAATGTGCTGTTCTGGGAGGGGCGCGCTCATGTGGGTCACCGGTGAGATGCTCCGGAAAAGCGGCGCATCACTCCTCGACACCGACGGCTTCGAGAATTTCCCGAGGAAGATTGAAGGTGTGGAAGTCGCCATCCTTTTCAAGCAGAAAGACGATGGTCATACGGTCAAAGTGAGTCTGCGGTCGAGGACACCTCTCGTTGATGTTTCGCGGGTGGCGGGGCAATTCGGAGGAGGCGGACACCGCACAGCCGCGGGTTGTATCATCACCGGTTCCAAACAATTCGTTCAAGAAAAAGTCCTGAAAGCGGTTGCCGAAGAGCTGGCGCCAGCGGGTACAGCTCGAAATTCGGCCACCGCGCAAACGATCCCTGAAAGATGAAAATGACAGTTTCTCGAGACACATCATATTCAGCCCCGAGCGGGTTCCTCATTGTTTACAAGCCGCCCGGCATCACCTCGCACGGTGTCGTCCAGCACATAAGGCGTGTCCTGCGATTCCGTAAAATAGGACATCTCGGGACGTTGGACCCGATAGGCACCGGCGTTCTTGTGCTCGCGGTGGGAAAGTCAACAAAAGCCGTTAAATACTTCATCAATGATGATAAGGTTTATC
>JABMQX010000365.1 GCA_013203085.1 bacterium
GGCGTGGAAGTCTTGCGCGACCGGCCCGACGTGCCGCTGCGAATAGCCCTTGAAGTTCCACTCGGCTATCGGCAGGGCACTCAGTTTATCCAGCACCTCTCTTGCGTCCACTTCAACGAAGTTCTCTTTGAGATTCCGATCGCTGGTGAAACTCCACAGCGAGTCGCCGGGGTTCCACAACACCGTCTGGTCGGCTCCGGCGACGCCGCTTGTGAAGCGAACGCCACCCAGGCAGCGGAAAGTAACTTCGTTGGCCTTTGTGGACGCAATGTCAGCATCCTGGCTGTCGGCCCAGACGAAGCTCCCCAGGTGATACGCCTTGGCCCGCTGCCCCGCGGCGAAGCTGTATTGTCCAGTGGCGGTGTTCGATGCGCCCCCGCCCACGGTGGCGCCCGGGCCGTTGGCGATGTTCTGATGGCCCCCGCCCACGGTGGCGCCCCCGCCGCTGGCGCTGTGCAACCAGCCCCCTCCCACGGTGGCATCTGCGCCGCTGGCGGTGTTCAATGCGCCCCCTCCCACGGTGGCGTACGAGCCGCTGGCCGCGTTATCCTGACCGCCGCCGACAGTAGCACATGTCGCATCGCCCGTTGTCCCTGCGTTGTCGCCTGCCTGGTTGTTGTTCCCACCAGCCACGGTGCCATTCTCATCGGTCACATTGTTCCAGTTTCCGCCCCCTATTACTGCCCAAGCGGCATTGGCCGTGTTTACCGCTCCACCGGCGACCGTGGCCGAAAAGGCGCCTGCGACATTGCTGTGGCCCCCGCCGACAGTGGCGACATTCGCGTCTGACGTCGTGCCCGCGTTGTCGCCTGCCTGGTTGCTGTAGCCCCCGCCCACAGTGCCGAAGCTGTCGCTCACCCGGTTCTCCAAACCAGTCTCACCGCCGCCACCTATCGTCGCACCTGCGGCCCCATCGGTGACACCATTCAGGCTGTGCCCGCCGATTACGTTGGGGCTGGTGGGGTTGGGTTCCAATCGCAGGGCACGGGCGTTGTTCACGCGAACCTCCAGGGGCTGGTTGTCGGTCGTCCCCAGGAAGTTGGCGGCCGGACTGGTCCCGCTGTTGCCGGTGAGTGACCAGCGTGCGCCGCCGCTGTCATTGTCAACGCCGTCCGCAAATCCTGCCGGGATAGACGTGATGCTTCCCCAGGGAAGACTTGTCGTCTTATCATGGTTAAGGGGATTTGTATCCGAGTTTGCCCCCATTGCAGTGACTGCCTCAGAATCCGCATATCTCGCGTGGTGAGCATCTGCAATACCTGCGTGGGCCGTAATATCCGCATCAATCTCTGCTGACTCCTCAAGGTCAGCTCCTTGCATGCCGTCAACCGTATCGGCATCTCCGGCCGAGGTTGCATAATTGACGGTGATGCTGTCGGGTATCTGGGCGTCTGTCGCCGTGTCCGTCAATTCGGCAAAGCTGGTGGTTTTTGCGTGATGGGCATCTGCGACGGCTGCATGGTCAGTAATCTTCGAATCAACCTCTGTGTCCCGCGCAATCGTGGCGGTGATTTGCGCGTCGCTCGCAGAGTCAGTCAATTCTCCGAAACTCGTGGTCTTGTCGTGATGTAGGGGATTCGTGTGGGCCTTCGCTCCCATTGCCGCGACGGCTTCAGCATCCGCATATCTGTCGTGATGGACGTTGGCAATGGTGGCGTGAGCCACAACATCCGCATCAATCTCCGCCGATTCCTCAAGATCAGCCCCTTCCATCCCATCAACCGTATCAGCATCCTGTGCGCTCTCCGAGACCATCGAGTAAGGGACGGCCGTTATCCTCTGCCTTGGCGAGAGCATCTCGGCGCCCACCTGCATTTCCAGCCACCTATCCGGTCCGCTGAATACCGACGCGGCCAGAGCGTTGCCAGTCCCCGAGCCGAGAATCACACTGAATATGCCGTTTGCGACCTCAACGGGATTGCCGTTCGCTGCCGTATATGTGCCCTGCCATAGGGCGCTGCCGCCAGATTCGACATCATAGATTCTGATGAGCATATCGTAAGACCCATCCGCTACGACGTCCCCTGTCCTCGGGTCGCGCAGCTCTGCCTGGTAATTGATCAGCATGGGGACGGCGGTCTGGGACATTGCGGGTGTTGCGACCGCTGTAAGGATGGTCGTTGCGAGAAGGACATGAGAGAGCAATTGCAGATTCTTCATTTCCGACACCTCCTATTTAGTTGGCCTACGCGTGGGTTCCACTTCACGGCAAACCTATCCACGCAGGCTGATGTCCTTTGGGAAAGTACCGAAGTGAATTCGCTTGCAGGCGGAACGCCCCTGGATACAGGAAGGCCTTCCAGGAGACGAGCCCGTCTGTTTCTTAGTGAGTCAACATCACCCCCTTGATGATAACCGCAATCAAATAAAAGGAAATGGCGCATCAATCATACGCCTATCTTCCCCGTTGTCAAGGCGCTTCACGCCCCGTTCTCCTACCTGAGGAGTAGGCATTCCTGGATGATAAGACGTGTCGTCTAACGAGCAAAAATCGGATCCCCGAATCGGTAACACCATGCGCGTTCGTAACCGCCTCTCAAATTGCCGATTACGAACCTGCAAAAGCTAATTCCTCCATACATCTAGACCACGCTCAGTAATGCCCACCGCCCAACCGCCAAACACGGGCAAATGGTGGCCGAAAGCGCCGTACACTTTCCTTTTTGGCCAAAACGGGCCTATGCGCAGGTTGTCTCCAAAATCACCTACCACCCGCTGAGAATCATGTATTCAGGATGACAGCCAGGACAAGAAGGAAAAAAGGCAACCGTGTGTATGTCCAGCAAATGGCCCTGTAACGTCTCATCTCTCTTAATCGCATTCTGTCGCAAGCTCACTGCCCGACAGAACAAGAGACGGCACCACCTCCTGGTCCGCACTGAGGACTCTTCATCAGTCCGTCGCCCTTCAGTTTCCATATCAGAGCTCAGCATCACCACTGCTTACCGCAACTTCCCAAGGATCTGCTCGGGCGAGCATTTTCTTCTCGCCATCGAGACCCTGCCTCCTTTGTGCTATGATAGTGCCCGGATTCGAATCCAAAACCTGGCCAGTTTTCTGAGGCAAGGTCAATCGAAAGAGCGCTTGTCGGCAACTCTCCCCCTCAGGTGGCGCGCCCGTGATTTGCTGAGCAACCTCTGAGGCGCACCGATGGGAAAATGATCTGACCTTTTTCGGCCTCTGGGGGGAAGGCAGACAAACGTCACCACGTCGCTTTCATCGTCTACGGGGCGGCGGAGACAGGAAGCGGAAGTTCGGCTGGGCGCGAGTCCACTACTATGGCGAATCTGGGAAGACGGAATTGCTCGGGATGTCAGTGCCGCAAGCCTGCGAATTGCGCGAGAGTGCAGCGGCTGGATTGAAAGACTCCGAGTATACAATCGCTATCTTGAAACGGCTGAAGTGGTACAGAATTTGCGCGCCGAACGCGATGCATTGCTGGACGGCCTGCCGCGAAATGGTAGAAACAACAATAGGAGACACCCATGAGGAGATATTTGCCTGGATTCCTTGTCCCCCTGATGCTTGCGTTTCCATCCCATACCATGGCTGAACTTCTGGCCTCTGACGAGTTCGAGTATGCGGTCGAACGCAACAAGCCAGGCGCATCCAAGGCTTTTGTGGCCAAGGGGCCGTGGCATGGGGCTAAGACGTACCAAGACGGCCGAACCGGTGCGAGGGGCTATGTCTACACCACAGACAGCATACCGGGGTATGCCGCGCCATTTCCCGGTCGAAAGTCGAGGCGTGTGCTTTGCATGGAGGCTTTGCCTGAGTCGCTGAAGGGACAAACAGATTTCTACCTCCAATATGGTTCAAGCAGCGGTCCACCCGGCCAGGTTCCAGCCAATACCTGGTTCCAATTCTGGATCTACATCAATCGGTCCGACAACCAGATGTCGGATATTCTTGGCGGTAAGTTCATTTATCCCTCCCGGGACGGAGTGTATCCAGCCACCAACAGAAGACGGGGACGCGGCAACTGCTATCACTGGCTGTTTACTTTGGGCAGTTGGTCCAGGGAACCCTTTGACATCCAAGGGACTGATGGCCAGGGCTTCTTCTCCAATCGCCCGCCGAATGCGGATTTCACCGCTGCGAGCGAATACCCAACCAACAAGGACAAGCTGGGACAGAACCTGGGTAGAAGAAAGGACTTCATTTTGGAACCCAATCGCTGGCATTTGGTGAAGGTGCATATCGATACCAGTGGAAAGAGCCCTTTGGTGCCCGCGGGTCAGGGTGTCTACGAAGTATGGATGCGGGAGAAGGACCAGCCATGGAGGAAGACCACAGAATGGTTGGGTGGAAAGACCAGGAACTTCACCTGGCGCTTGCTTCCGCAAGCTGACGAGGGCAACAAAACGTTCCGCATGCCGACCACAGTCGGGGGCGTAACCTCAAAGTGGGCGGACTATTGGATTTACATGGATGACTTTGCGATGGCCACACTGGAGGATGATCTTCCCGTGTATGGTGATTAAGAAATAGGTCATTCTATGTTTGCCCACTGCCATTTTCAACACACGTCTTCGGCAGACTGAGCCTCAAGATCAACACGGGGTTTACTTCGGGTCAACCAACTCATTTTGCCTTTTTGAATCTCGGCGCCGCCTGACCGTGGAGATGCTCAATACGCCATCGCCCGCACAGTAGCAGAAGCGAATTTCACGCGCCGTCTCCTGTCTTTCTGTTTGGCATGAAGGATCTCCAACGAAAATTACCTTTGCAGCGCGTACCACACCCAGGTAGAATTCCACAGGAGGAAAGGACATACCTGTCCTCGGCGAACGTTTCATTGGAAGTTTTTAGTGCTGTGGTGGTTGGCTTTTACCCGGTGGAGACAAAACGATCAGAGGTTATCTCCCTATTCTTGCTTTGGTCTTGTTTGCTATGCTCGGAACGCCCTCGCTGGGTACGATCGGCCAGCATACCGTGCCTCTGAACATCGGCTCGCGGCTGGAACTGTTTGTCGATCATTATCTGATCGACGAGATGAAGAGCACCGAGCTTCGACTTCATCGGCCCCAACTATCAGTCTCTGTGGGGCAACCTTTCTGCAGCTATTCCACCGTCATCAAGGATGGAGACATCTACCGAATGTACTACCGTAGCGGGACGAGCGGCTACGACGGTGACCCGCGTGAGACTTACTGCTATGCCGAGAGTCGCGATGGCATCCGCTGGTCTAAGCCTAAGTTAGGCCTTTTTGAACTGGAGGGCACACGCGACAATAACGTGTTTCTGGCGAGGACTGCTTGGTTCGCCCATAACTTCACTCCTTTCCTCGACGGGCGGCCCGGAGTGAGCCAGCAGCAACGGTTTAAAGCTCTGGCTGGTGTACACAAGGGCGGCGGACTGTTCGCTTTCGTTTCCGGCGACGGCATCCATTGGAACAAATTGAGCGACGAACCGGTCATAACTTCGAGTGACTTTGCTTTCGATTCTCAGAACGTCTCTTTCTGGTCCGAAGGCGAGGGGTGTTATGTATGCTATTTCAGGACATGGAACACCCCAAAGGGTCGTCTTCGGACGATCAGCCGTAGCACGTCGCGCGATTTCTTGAACTGGACTGAGGCGGTGCCGATGAACCCGAACGAGTCCGGCGAACACCTCTACACTAATGGTACGCACCCATACTTTCGCGCTCCCCATATTTACATTGCTTTGCCCACTCGGTTCCTTCCGAACCGTGGAAACTCGACGGACATCATGTTCATGACCTCGAGAGGAGGCAACAAATACGATCGCACGTTCTTGGAGGCCCTTATCCGCCCTGGGCTCGATCCAAAGCGCTGGGGCAATAGGGCGAACTATGCTGCCTTGAACGTCGTACCGACCGGCCCGGGCGAAATGTCGATCTACGTCAGGGACCTTCGCTATGTCTTACGCATCGATGGGTTCGCGTCGGTCAACGCCCCGTACGCTGGCGGTGAAATGGTCACCAAACCAATACGGTTCGCGGGAAAGGAACTGGTGATAAATTTCTCCACCAGCGGAGCTGGGAGTATTCGCATAGAGATTCAGGACGGCGGTGGCGAGCCAATCCGCGGTTACAGTGTGAACGATTGCCCTGAAGTCGTCGGCGACGCGATCGACCGTGTGGTAAAATGGCGGAGCGGCAGTAGTGTAAGCAAGCTGGCCGGTAAGCCGGTCCGTCTACGCTTTGTCATGAAGGACGCGGACCTGTACTCCCTGCGGTTCAGATGATCCTGTAATTCCCTCTAACGGTTGTGCGTGACACATTGTGTAGGGGAAACCGGCAGACGTGGCAGGCATGTCCGCACATGAGCGGCGCAGGATGGTTCCCGCAGCAGCACGGAAGGTGTTCTCTCACTCCGGCCCGGGCTGATGGAGCAGGTTTCTCCCGGGCGAATCAACGAGGTGCGCCGATCCCCAAACAGGGTCTATCGATAGGTTCTACAGAATCGAAATCGAGTGACCTGCGCCTCAGCGAAATCGTGGAAGGATGCTCACCAGCCGAGCCGGAGGCTTGAAGGATCGCTTTCGAAAGAGTCGCGCCGCATAGAAGCGTTTTTGCCATTTCGTTCACAGTACACAGGTATAGTCAACATTCGTTGCTTCAGCCTGTCCGCTTCTCGCGTCTATTCATCCAGTATCATCAACATCCAAAGCGCCCGGCCATCGCAGGTCCGGGCGATGAGGAAACCGTAACTCCAAAGGCAGTCTTTTCTCATAGGCCGAAGGCTCTGCTGAGCCCCGGCTGGAAAGGATCCGTATGGGCACGCCATCGGATATACGGCTGGGCGTCAGCGCATTGCCTGTGACTTTCACTTGAGAACTACCACGAGCCGCCAAGTAAACCTCTTCCCCCACACGGACGTTGAATCATTGCCTGCAACTTTCACGTAAGAACAGGGTTCTCGCCAGGCAGGCAGACGCGAATTTCGTTAAGGACAAGGAGGATTCCGATGCGACTCGCAGGAATCGTTGCGCTGCTGGCAGTGTTGAGCCTGATCACGCCAGCCTCGGCGCGTGTAGTTATCAACGAAATCTTGTACAACGCGCCCGATGATCTCGACGACATTCAGTGGATCGAGTTCTATAACACC
>JABMQX010000366.1 GCA_013203085.1 bacterium
CATACTCGCTGAAGTTCGAGACGCCGTCCCCGTCGAAGTCTTCGTCGCCTTTGACCTTCAAGATGTTGTCAACCTCATCTTCGGGATCGAAATCAACAATTATCTGCTCCCACTCGTCAGGCATCCCGTCGCCATCGGCATCCTCGGCACTGGACCCCGCGTTGTCAAGCCCCGGGGTGGGAGGAGCAACCTTCCAGTTGACCGGATCGTTGCCGTACTCGCCGCTGAAGACTCGCTGAAGGGAGTTGCCCGTGGCGTCCGCACCGGTGGGCCACGGATCGGAGTTGGAATAGTCCACCTGGTCCACCAGGATGTAAGGAACGGGTCCAGGATCAGGACTTTCCGGCGCGCCGGGCTCGAACAGTCCTATTCGCTCACCGGCATTCTCCAACTTGCCGCTGCACGGACCGAACATTCTCACACTCATATCCAGATCATAAACGTCCAGGAATGCAACAAGCGTCACAGGATCGGTCTGGGGATCGAAGCTGACCATCAACAGATACTCTCCCGGCAGCAATGTCACGTCTGGCGGAAAGGTGTAGTCTACGCCACCCTCGAGGCGCCATGTGTTTTCGGGTTCGTCGGTGTCGAACAAGGGCACGGGTTCAGAGGAGATGTTTCGCAGTTCGAGATATTCGTCCCGGGTGTTGTTCTCACCTCCAATGGGAGATGGGTTGTACATGATCTCGTTAATGACCACTGGGCCCACCTTTGGTCCTGCATTCACATCGCTCAGCGTTGGCGCAACCTGGGCAACGAAATGCTCCTCCCCCGTGCTGACGACGTGTCGGCCGAAAGTCATGCCCGTTTCTGCTGCGCCAAATGCGAAACCGTGGAAGTAGCCGGTGAGTTTCCCGACGGCGTCAGCGGAGAACAAATAAACATCTTCTCCCTTGGAGCTCAGTGAGAATCTGTTCTCATTGGGAGCATCGGGCGCATTGAAGTCGTTCTCATTGAAAACGAGGTACATTCCCGCGAAGATAACCTCGCCGTCGGGGACGCGGAATTTGTGGGGAGTGCTTGCGTCATCTGTCAGGAACCACCCGCCGATGTTTACGTCGTTGCCGGTCGGATTGTGAAGTTCGATGAAGTCCACTTCCGGGAAGTCGCTGTTTGTGAGTGCTTCATTGACAAGTATCGGTGGAATGGCGGACGGAGCTGGATCGTCCCCTTCTGGCGACCCACCTGGGTTTGTGCTTGTGCGCCAGCTCGCCTTGTCTCCCCAGCTACTGGCGGCCGCGTTCTCATTTAGGATGACCAATGAAAAGCCAAGCCCGTCGGTGATGGGGCACCAATCATCCTGATAATCGAAATTCAAAATGGTATTGCCACGGGTGTCAACCAATCGAAGAGCTTCCCCGCCATTGTCCAGATTGCCAGTGTACTCACCGGCGATATTGTTGAGAGCTCCGTAACGTGCCTCAAAGGCGGCACGGTTTTTCACGACGAGCACGAGCTTGCCTGGACGAAGCGTAGTGACGCCGGTATCCGTGAAGGAAAAGGCAATTCCATTGGTGAACTCGACGCCGACCAGGTCAATAATCGTCGCTCCGATATTCTTGAGTTCGATGAACTCGAAATCGTCTTTCACGAAATCAGGGTCAACGGAGAGTTCTTTGTTCATAGGATCAAGCGGATGATAGTTTATTTCGGTAATCACAAGATTCCCTGCCCCGGCAAGCTGGTGGATAGAAAACCGGGCTTTGGTCAGACCTGACCAGTAACTTGTGAGGGGCGGGTTGTCCGGACCGATAAGGCTGACGTGGCTGAGATTCAGTGCACGGGCGGTGACATTCGTGGTATCCACGAGCGTGATCGGCCCATCGTAAGCGAGGGCCCTTGTGGAGACTTCGCCTCCGGGCGAGCGCGGGTCAGATCCATCGAGCGTGTAATAGATTGTGCCCGCCGGGCGAGTCATGGTAAGGGTAAAGCCAGAGCCGATCTGTCCCCCATCGCTGCTAAACACTGGGGGAGCTACAAACTGGCTGTCCATAAACGTGATGCGGTCTGCAAACCATTGCTTCAGGTGGTCAATCTCACCCTGGTATCCTCCAAACCGTGGTGTCTGGCCCCATCTCTGTAGGTCGCGCACCTGAGCCTCGCGAAGTTCATTGGCCATCGAGTCAACCACGGAGTGAATGTTCTCCGCACTGAACTGAGCCTTCCTCAGCTCTTGCCAGCGATCAATGTACCTCTGAAAGAAGTCAATGTCTCCGAACATTCGGCCCCACCAGGGATAATTGAAGAAATCGGTGCCACGATCCCCTGATTGAGCCCGCCAGACCCACGGATTGATGTCTCGACCATCCGTGGACCCCATCGCACGATCGAAGTCCCAAATGGGCCCCATCTCCAGCTTGCGGCCGCGTTTCTTGAACATATAGCCGCTCAGGCGAAAGGCATCCACGTTGAAGGCCACGACGTTGAGCAAGTGATGATCAATCCAGGAATCTACGTCAACGTACTTGGCGTAGCCAACGTACGGGTCAGTATAATTTGGCCCGTTCAGGGCACTGCCAAAACTGTTGAAGAAACTGCGAATATACTGTTCCTGGGCGTCCCGCTCCGGCCGCTCGATGTCTATTTCTTTCGGATAAACGTACCGCAGGGTCTGCCCCGCGGCGCCGAAACCTGAGTCACCCGGGTCAGCTCGGTCAATTTTCAGCATGTAGCCGCCCGTGACTCCCGGCTCGCAACCATGTTCGGGAAACAGCCTTTCCACATCGACCCGATCTTCATCCCGGCTGATTTTTTCCATCAAAGCATAGACGCCCCAATAGTCCGCGTAAGTTAGACGACCGCCACCCGTATTGAGGAAGACCTCGACAAACCGTGTGCGTACAGCATACCGCCCGACCTGGTTGCTCAACTCGAAGATCAGTGGGTTCCGCATGAGGGCAAGATCGAAGTTGTAGGGCCCCCATAGGACCCAGTCGGATTCGGCGGGCATTCCCAGCGGTGAGATGTTCTTGTCCTCGTCCGCTTCATCCCATGCTTCCACATTGAGCGACGGTTTCGGCCGGCCCGCCGTACTGGATCCTCGAATCTTGATTCCCGCCCGAGTACTCAAAGCGGGTGCTGCGATGAGCGAACTCCTGCCGCTCCCTGGCTCGAAAATTGCCAGGAAGGCAGGCTGAAAGGAGCTTTGGGGCATCCATCCGCCGGCAAAGTTCTCGAGTATCACCAGCGGTAAGTTGGAGGAGAAGTTGACTACGTCGGACTCGAGTCCAATGTACGTCTCGCTGACGGTCGGACTCTCGCCCCCCCCCGGCTCAAACACCTTGGCCCGCACCAGTGTGGTCGTTGCGATCGTCCGCGGGCCAGTATAGAGGGGTGACGATTCATTGGGCACGCCTCCATCCATTGTGTAACGGATGACAGCCCCTTCGGCGGCGTCATCAGGTAACATCAGGTTTAGAGTGAACGAATTGACGAAGGTGCCGCTCGGTACAGAGAAGCGCGCCTTATCCACTACCGCAGGCACAGTCGGCCCGTTCGGCGCCCCCGGTGTCGGTGACAGGGAATAGCCCCACACCTCTGAGCCTTCCGGGCGTATGGCTCCCACCAATTGCGGCCGCACCAGCAGATCAGAGCTGGTGACCAGATAGTTGAGCCCGTGAAAAGCCAGAACGTTTTTCCCCACTCGCAGCAGGTCCAGGGCAGAAGAGATGTCAATTTCGACAAGAGAAGTCGCCTCTGAGTCAGGGCGATTGGAGAGCGCACCGGAGTTCCAGGTCGGCCAATCGGGATCGTTCTCTCGGGAGATTTCCTGGCCGTTAAGATAGGCGATCATGCCATCCTCGTATTGCAGCCGCAGAGTCAGGGAGTCAAACTCAGGGAGTTCCTCAATCTGGAAGGGAATACGGATGTAAACAGTCTCGTTCACGTATCTCATGGCGCGAACATCCAGGCCGATCAGTTCCCCGTAGTCGTAACCCACCCCCGTCGTTCCGCTCAACCAGGACGCGTGGTCGAAGCCCACCTCTGTCCAGCTCAATCCCAACGAATCATCCGCCGGGATCAAGGCGTGGGCCGGTGCGCCAGTATCCAGCAGAGTGATCTCGTCATCCACCTCACGCCCCAAACCATACGAGATGTCCGGCTTTTGCTTGGGATAGGTCGGAAGGAACTCCGCGACGCGGTTGCCATCGGAGTCAACAAGGGCCAGATACTCCCCATCGCCCCTCAAAGCGAAATTCGTGTGGAGAGGTGCGCCGAGGGTCCTCCGGTCTTTTCCGGAAGCAAACACGACCATGTAGCTGTTGGGAGGCAAAATGATGTTCGGGAAAGGCCACTTGGTGGGATCAGCGAAGTCGTCGGTCAGATGCCAGCCGGTCAGATTCACAGCGGCGTTGGTCGGATTGTGAATCTCGATCCAGTCCGAGCGATCATCGTCGTCATCAATGATCGTCTCGTCGTTGATCGCCATAAACTCGTTGATCCGCACGGTCTCGGCGCTGGCCGCAGCCCAGGAAACGACGAGGCTCCAGAAGAAGACCAGAAGGGCCAGTGCTCGGCGGACCGGCACCCCGAATTTCGGCAAGCCCCTGTTCGTCTGCAACCGGCGGGTTCTTTCAGCAAAAGACATCGGTGGTTTTCCTTTTCGGCATTTGTCTATATGAACCTTCGAGTTGTGCGCTGGACTTCTTTCAGCGGGCCTGAGAGCGAGCTCGGGGCTGATGTGATGAGCATAATCTTTCAATGAGACTCGCTTGCCCCATCGTGCTACTCTCATGAAATGCTGTGCAAGAAATTTCGACAAAGAAACAACCTTGACGCCGTATATGTCAGTCTTGGATTGATCTTCACGCTCGATTTTGCGTTCGCCTGAACGCAATTCCTTCAGCCGCAAGCAGTGAATACAGTATACCACTCTCGTCTGACTCAGTCAATAGCACCGTCTTGGCAATCACCCCACGTGCAGACTTCAATTTGGAGAGGGAGTCCAACGAGTCCAGTCCATCCGAGTGTGAACGGCTGTTGTTTTGAAACCCGAAGCTTGTGTGGCCCGCAGCTCTCGTGTTGCCGCGTGTCGAGCACAATATGGGATATTGGAGCCTATGTGGCGGAACAAGTCCTGCGTCCCTCGTGTGACGAGATGCTCGGCGTTTTCAGTAAGTGCTCCCCTTACGGTGCGCATAGTTCCGTTTTGGCGAAAAAGGAAATTATGCGGCGCCACAAAAGCAAACGTCCCCGCCGAAATCGACTTCATCCAAGCCAAGGCCATGTACTACAAGGTACCGCTCAACGAGCAGAGCAGAACCGCTTCTCTCGACGATTTGGCTTGCTACAGGCGCGCGTCAGGATCAAGCCCTTGCACTTTGCAGGGATCGTTCCAGACAAGATTTATGATTACAGGACCTGAAGATCGGACTTGAGAAGAAATGGGGGAAGGAATACCGCCATTGGTGGGGGTACATTCATCGACAAAAGAAGATGTCTTTCTGGTGATTTCTTTGCTTGCGGTGGCTGGCATTGTCGGGTAGAACCTTGTCGAGCAACCTGGCTTGGGCTGATCGGAATCGCAAAATCAGATTCCAACAGGGGAGGAGATGGCATGAAGACCAAGTTGATCGTGTATCTCGTATCGTTTGTGGGGGCCTTGAGCTTGCCGATTTCGGTAACGTGTTCGGCACCTTCTGTGGGGGAGCTTCTGCCGCCGGACAGCTTGGTGTGCGTCGAGATTTCAGATATGGGCGTGCTCTACTACCTCATCAGCGAAGTGGGCGGCGCAGCGGTGAAAAGTCTGGAAGAGGAAACGGAGATACCGGAGCACATCAGGGTCAAGACCAGGGCGGTTCTTGAAGCATTCAATGAAATCAAACCGCTTCTGCCAAAGAGTGCCGCGCTCGGCGTCGTTTCCCTTGGCCCCAGACCTGGCCGTGGAACCGGATTGGTTGTGAGTGAGCTCAGCGAAGGACTGGCTACTTTGGCCTCGGCCGCCGGCAAGCTGCTCCCTTTCCTGCTCAACGTCAAAGTTACCGAGACCAAACACGGGACCGAACTGGTCATTCGCCATCCACCCCCGATCGGGTACGCAGTGAGAGACAGTGTGCTTTACGCCACGGTGGGAGAGGGATTTCTTGACAATGTACTATCAGGACCGCCGTCAGAAAGCCTCGCGGAGACAATCCACTTCGGAGGAGTCAAAACTGTTACGGCAAAGAACGCGTTTCTGTCGGCGCATCTCAACCTCGATGCATTCCGAGAGCTCATGCTCCAAGCCCTGCCTTCTATGGCCCCGGAGTCTATCGAGGCTCTCGGCCTGGAGGGCGTGCATGCGCTCGGCGTCAGCTTGAGCGCGTACGAGAAGCAGGCGGGCTTCAACCTGGCCCTACAGTTCACGGAAGACGTTCCCGGTATCCCCGCTGTTCTCAGCCTGCCCAACACAGTGCCGAAAGGGATCGCTTATGTGCCAGCGGATTTCTCTTACATGTTGAGGCTCTCCGTGGGGCCGCCGGAGGAGTTCGCGAAGAGGCTTCGCGCCCTGTTGGAGAAGTGCTTGGAGGAAGTGGATTTCGAGCAGGAACTTGCACGGCTGAAAGAGGACATGGGTA
>JABMQX010000367.1 GCA_013203085.1 bacterium
CCCGCGTTCCGCGGGGTTATCCTGTCCAACTCTTGGCTTCGTCTCTGCGCCCCGGCCCCATAGCTGAGGGGTCACCAATGAGGAAAAGCTTCTTCTTGATTCCACAGCGGTGACGTGGTATGTTCAGATGACTCCGATAGAGTGATCCATTCAGAGAAGAACGAATCATGAGAGGATTTTCATATGCATCATATAGGTAAGGTCACGCTGGCGGTGCTGGTGCTGGCTATCGCGCTGGCAGTTTACTGGTTCTGGTGGTCCGATCAGGGGGCAAACAACCCGATTGCTGTGGAGGGAACGCTTTCCGTATCCGGGATACCCGCGATGCCGGGGATGCAAAGCTCCCAGAAGATTGATTTCACCCTCCAGGCGGTTCCCAATAAGATAAGGATCGCCGGCAGCGTGCAGGGGAAAGAGGTCTCTGCAATCATCAACCTGAGCAAGAGGGAACTGTACGTTCTCAACGAAAGCAAGAAGACGTACGCCCAGGAAGAGTTTGACCTTGTGGACATGGCGAAGACGAAGCCGCCGGAAAAGCATGAGACATGGGAGAAGAATCTGAAGAGGACGGCAGACTGGGACTACATCGGCGCCGGGGAGGGCAGATGGTTCTGCAACAAGCAAACGTTCACCGGCTTGCCGACGGGGCAAGCGGATCTCACTAAATCAATTCCCGGTATGAACATTCCGGCCGGGCCCCAGATGGATGCCCTGAAAAAATCAGTTAAAGGCGAGATGTGGTTCACCCCGGACACCCGCCTCGGCAGGCGATACTTCAGCACGCTCAATAAGCTCTTTCGAGTGAAACCCGTTGGCCGCGGAGGGTCGAGTCCCCTGTCCAATATCGCGAAATCCTCGGAAAAAAGGCCCCAACTCAAATACGTCAACCTCGATTATTTCCCCATCCCCATGAAACTTGTCGCTGGCTTAGGTCCTATGCGGATCGAAATGAACGTCAAGAACATTTCTCGGAAGAAGCTCCCCAAGGACGTTTTTGAGGCCCCTTCCAATTACAAAAAGGTGAGCATGGAACAGGTCATGCAATAAGGAAGGGCACACTTCCGCTGGACCTTTCCTATCCTGTCATCCGGTCAGAAGATTCTTGACAGGATTGACAGGATGCAAGGGAGGCGCAAAGAGGATCAGCGGCGGCGGAGCTGTCTTGCTTGCTGTCGGGTCCAGCGTCTGCTGATGACCCACCACTCCTCCGGGTTGCTCCGAATAGCGTCCTCGAGAGTTTTGACTACACGCGCGAGATTGACCGCTACGTCTTTTTGCCGCCCTTCCGGAGGCGGAGCGCGGACGATCTCGATGGGAGGTCCTATCTCGATGACATGTCTCGTCAGGCCGCGCCTGTGGATGGTTGTCGGTAGAACCGCAGCGCCGGTTTTCAACGCCAGGCTAATAGCCCCGGGGAACATTTCCGTGGGGATGCCGAAGAAAGGCACGACGCATCCCTTGCCTCTCGACGGCTTTTGGTCAATCAGAATGTGCAGAATGTCATTGGACCGCAAATGCGAGAAACATTCCTTGATGCAACGGGCGCGGGGACGATCGGCGATCCAGTTCAGGTGGACGCGATCCATCATCTCGCGGTAAAGATCGGAGACCCGAGGGTCGTGAGCCAACCGAAGGATGACCCACGTCGGATAGCCCTCGAGGCACAGCCGAACAGAAACAACTGTGAACATGCCCACGTGCCCTCCTGCCAACACGACCCCTTGTCCGGCTGACCGGGCAGCGGCGAGATGCTCCAGCCCGGAAATCCTGATGTTTTTGATAAACATTTCCTGCGGTTGAAAACAGTAGCGTAAGGTCTCCAGCCCTATTGTCGCCGCATAACCGACGGCTCTTCGGAAAATGCGGCGTTTGCGGCGGCGGCTGACCTTGTCACCCAGAGCCACGTCGAGATTGAGAAGCGCCACGGATTTCCGGAGGCTCAGCAGGTATGACGCTGTCCAGCCGAGAGAACGGCCAAGCAGAACGACGCAGGTAAGGTCAAGGCGCCTTATCCCTGCCACGAAGGCACGGAGCAACCACCATCCCATATCGTTCTTGAACTGCCGAAAATCTCCCATCTACACCTCTTGAGGATTGATCATCAGAGGGAGCGCGGCGGGCGCCCACAAGGCAGAGGAAATGTAATACGGCTCTCTATGATCTCTGCGCTCTCGGCGTCCTCTGCGGTGAGTCTCATCTTCGCATGCCCTGCGGTCAACTTTCTCCGCTCTCCCGATCCGAAGGGAGGATAGGCTTTCCTGTGGGGGTTCTCGGGATGCTCTCGACTACGGTCAACAGGTGCGGGATCTTGTAATCGCCGAGCCGTGAGCGGCAGAAGTGGACAATGCTCTGCCTGTTCACAGTGCGACCCGGTTCGGGAACAACCAGAGCGGCAACCTGGTATCCACGGAGGCCGCCCTTCTTGGCATAAACCACCACATCGCGGATGTCCGGATGCTCCCTGAGTATCGCCTCCACCTCCGGGGGGTACACTTTCAGCCCGCCAACATTGAACACGCTGTCTTTTCGCCCGAGGTAAAAGTAGAAACCGTCCTCATCAGCCCTCGCGATGTCGCCGGTTTTGAACCAGCCGTCCTGGATGACTTGCCTGGTGAGGTCATCGCGACCGAGGTATCCTCTCATGACATGGGGACCACGCACCCACAGTTCTCCAACCTCGCCCTGCCGAACTTCGTTTCCGTGGTCGTCCGCGAGCCTTATCTCGGCCCCGCGGACAGCCCGCCCCATGCTGGCTCGCTTACGGTCAGCCCATTCCAAAGGCGTCAGCGTGATGACGGGAGAGGTCTCGGTCAGGCCATATCCCTGAAGAATCTTCGTGCCGGGGAAACGTTGCGCGAGGCCGTGCATCAGAGAAACGGGAACGGCCATCCCCATCATCGCAATGAACCGCAGACTCGAGGTATCGTAGGGCCACGGATAGGGCAACTGCAGCATCGCTGCACAAATCGGCGGGACAGAATGGAACCAGTTGACGCGGTGTTTCTGCACCTCCGCCAGGAGATCGTTGGGAGCGAGGCTCTTGAAGATGACAAGACGCGAGCCTTGAGCCGCGACGAGATTGCACAGGATAGGGCCGGAAATGTGCGACATCGGCAGAACCATCCCCCCGACGTCATCCGGGCTGGACTTCACGACTTCCACCATGGTTTCGGGGAAAAGGTCCAGGTAAGCATTGGTGAGGACAACCCCCTTAGGCCGGGCAGTGGTCCCGGACGTGAAGAGATAAAGCGCGTCGGCCGATTCATCGTCCTCCGGAACGTCCTGCACCGGCTCGGCTTCCTGCAATGCTTTGCTATAGGGGTCCATCGCCTCCGACTGAGAGACCACGATGATGTTGTTCTCGAGGGGCGTTCCGCGGGCTGCCTCTTTAATGAATTCGGCTACTGAGGAGTCCACCACGGCCACCCGGCTGCCGGAATCGGCGAGGATGGATGCCAGAGCCGGGCCGCGAAGGCGAACGTCAATCGGCACGGAGACTCCCCCCAGAATCAACGTGGCAAAATAAACTTCCGCGAACTCAATGGAATTCGGCATGATAACCGCAACGGGCGTTCCCTTACTCACTCCGGCTGCGCGAAAGGCTCCCGCGGCCATCCGGCTGCGGGAAAGCAGTTCGGAAAACGTCTCGCTTCGTTCCCCCCAGACCAGAGCGATGTTATCGGGGCGTTTTTCGGCGGTCTTCACAAGGATTTTTGCGACGTTCATACTACTCTCCTTGTCTCGCGAGTTGACTGGCTTGAGATTATGATTCCTGAACCGCACTCCCCCCGATGCGAGGCAAGCATGTCGGTTTACAAGCGAGTGATTTTAGGGTTTCCGCCCAGAGGAATCCAGTTTTTTTGTTCGCCGTGAGATTGCTCAACCGAAGGACCCCTTCCGGTTCGTCACGCTTCGCCCACGCCTCGACTGCCCTCGCAACGTCAAGCCGCCCCAAGCCTATCGCGGGGATGACTCCGTGCACTTGTTTCGTGTTGGCGCGAACCTCGATCGGGCGTATGATTATCAAATGGACTCGGAGAAACGCGGCGCGGGACCAGATGTTCCCGTGCTGTTTTTTGTTTGACACACTTCTGAGGTGTGTTATTGTTTCAGTGTGGAAAGAGCGCCTTGGCGCGAAGACATTGTATTGAACGGACTGAGGGCACGTATGACTCCCCTCGGGGAGGGGGCCCGGAAGCGGTGAGTCGTTGACGTGAACATGTCGTTTCCGGGAGGAAAGAAGCGGGCGCCCCCAGTCAATAGACAGCAACTCAACGGAAAAAGAATTGAGGTGAGATCATGCAATCGCTATGGTCAAACAGAGGAGGCGGGCAGGGATTACTTGCAGGCATCGCCGTGATTTTCATAGCTGTTGGCGCGTACTTCATTTTTAAGGGAGCCAAATCCGGTGATCAGGGGGTGGGGGACGTTTACTACTATTGCACTAATTGCCAGAAGGAGTTCACCGCCAATTCCAGTGAGACGCCCCCCATCAAGTGCCCATTCTGTAAGCAGCCCACCGGCGTCCTGTCCGCAAAATCTAAATGTGAGGTATGCGGAAAGGAATTCATCAGTTACCTTCAAAAGTACGACCCCGAGACCAAAGTCGCTATTGAAAGGCGAAAGAGAGGCGATAGCGTACCGGACACCGAGATCCACAGTATTATGGTCACGGAGCCGGACACCGATGACTGGATTGATGCCGGTACCCCGGAAGGGCTTGATGTAATGACTAATGTCGTGTGCCCTGAGGGGTGCGAGGGCGAAGTGACGCGGATCTTTCCCAAAGTGAAATAAGCCCCGCTCCTCTGCGTCTTTGCGTTGAAAAAAAGAGAAGTAGTAAACGCAGAGGCGCAACGCCGCAGAGTTGAGCCGATTCACACAGATTCAACCGTGTACATCTGCGTTTATCTGCGGTTTTCCGGTTTTCCGTGGGGCGTTACGTAGCCAGAATTCTTTTTGCCTCGTCGAGGAAAATGCCCTGCATGTTCATCTTCAGCGCGTCCGGATTTGTGGCATGGGCGAAGGCCTCTTCTTTGGTGATCAACTTGCTATTGTAGAGGTCGAGGAGGGACTGGTTGAACGTCTGCATCCCATCCTCGCGGGCCGTCTCCACAGCCGCATGCAACTTCAGCATCTTGTTTTCGTGAATCAGCTTCTGGACCGTCAGATTGTTGATCAAGATCTCCACTGCAGGGGTAACCCCTTCCCCGGAAGCTCTCGGGACAAGTCGCTGGCATATCACCGCCCGGAGCGTGGCGGAGAGTTGCTGCCTGACCTGGTCCCTTTCCTCCAGAGGGAAAAACTCGAGAATTCTGCCCACAGCTTGCGCGGTATCAGTCGTATGCAAAGTGCTGAAAACGACATGCCCCGTATCCGCTGAGGCAAGAGCGGCCATGAAGCTCTCCGAATCCCTCATTTCTCCAATGACGATAAGGTCGGGATCCTGTCTCATGACCCGCTTCAGAGCCCCATGGAAAGACTCGGTATCAATCCCCACTTCCCGCTGGTTGATAATGCTTTTCTTATCTCGGTGCAAGTACTCTATCGGGTCTTCAACAGTGATGATATGCACTCTTTTGTTCTGGTTGATGTAGTCAACCATGGCCGAAATTGTCGTGGACTTACCGCAACTTGTAGTGCCCGTCGCCAGGATGATCCCGCGCTCGCTCATCGCAATCTTCTTCAATATCGGGGGAAGCCCGAGCTCCTCGAAAGAGGGGATATCCATCTTCACCATGCGCATCACGATGCCTACAAACCCCCTCTGCCGGAAAATGTTCGTCCGAAACCTGCCCAGTCCTTCCGCCTCGTAGGCAAAGTCAACCTCGTTGTGCGACTGAAAACGCTCCCGGTGGTAGGTAGACATGATCTCGCTGGCAATTTTCTCAACATCTTCAGGGGCAAGCGGGTCGTAGTCCGTGGGTTGGAGCTTGCTGTCTATCCTGAAGACGGGCACGCTTCCGACCTTCAGGTGGAGATCGGACGCCTTTCGCAGGATCATATCTGAGAGCAATGCTTTGATGTCAATCATCTTTCATATCCCTTCTTGCGAATGGAACTCCCCACTTTTCACCGGCTCGCAAAGCATGATAGACTTGGGTCACTCGGAAGTCAACACGATATTGCCTCGCGCCGGAAGCGTTTGGGAAGCAAGAATCGGGCCGACGGCGTGGACCCGGCAAGAGCGGTTCGTCGGCGAAAAAGCACTTCTTCAGCTAGGAGGACCGACTGCGTCTCGTGAGTCCATTCGGCAGAATTCTGGTCATCAGGTCGGGAGCCATCGGTGATTTTATCGTCACCCTGCCCGTGATTCAACTTTTGCGAAGAGCGTATCCTGCTGCGTGGTTGGGCCTCGTCGCAAAAAATCGTGTCCGGCCGCTTGTGAAAAATGTCGTGGACGAGTTCGTAGATATTGATGGTCCCCTCCTCGTTCCTTTTTTCCAGGAGGAGGTTCCCTGCCCCTATCTGCGCAAAGGGGCTATGCATTCGGTGGAGGCGCCTTGCGAGAGCCGACTGCCGCCGACATCAGCGGACAGCGACAAAAACTATGAAGAGCACGGCTATCTGGCGGGATTTGACCTCGTCATCTCCTACCTCGGAAAGAGAGGAAAGTTAAGCGAAAACTTGCTGGCTTTGAGAGGACCCCGGGTCATTAATGCAAATGCCCTTCCTCCGGAGAGTTACGACCGCCACATCACAGAGTTCCTTTTGGAACCTCTGACAGAGGTCTTGAATGTCTCCTCCCCGCCGCTCCCAACGGTCATCATCCGGGAGAAAGAAGCCTGCCGCGCGGAAAAGTTCTTATCCGAGTGCGGAGTAACCACCTCCGCGCCTCTCGTAGCGGTTCATCCCGGAAGCGGAAGTCCGCGAAAAGTCTCGCCCCCACGCAATTTCTGCCGGGCTGTAAACTGGATTCACGACAAATTCCCTCACGTCAAGACAATGGTGATCGAGGGGGAAGCGGACGAGCACCATGTTCTCGCCTTCGAGCGCTGTTTGAAAACGCCTTGCGTGAAGGTCAAAAGGAACGATCTGCTCGAGGTTGCCGCGATTTTGAGCAGGACTTCCCTTTTCATCGGCAACGACTCGGGAATCTCTCACCTCGCGGCAGCAGTTGGCGCGCCCGCAATCGTGATTTATCGAGCGCAGGCGAACTTGGACCGTCGGCATCCCTCACGGACAGGGAGCAATCCCAAAGTCTGGGCGCCGAAGGGAGAGAATGTTTGGGTGGCAACCGAAGACTCGCTCCAGGGCATCCTTGAAGACGTGGCGAAAAAGATCATCCGCCCCGCCAAACAGCATCCGCCCTGCTTATCGTGGTTCCCTCCTGCGATCTTGCACTGAGTGAGAATCCTGCTCTTCAAATCACCGGCTCTTCTGCCCGTCGAGACAAAGGACATTCCCTTTCTCATGAACCACAATGACCCGGCCGTTTCTGTCCACGCAAAGCCCTCCGGGAAGAGGCGCCGATGACAGGGCTTCCGCCCACAGCATCTTGCCGTCGTTGATGTCGAAGGCCTGCACAGTCCAGCGGGTCGGCAAGCGGGAGCCTCGCCCCACTTCCCCCGCCGCCACGACCGCGTTGTCCGCAATGACAACCGACACGCTATTCACAATTGAATTGGCTTTCCAGCGCTCCTTCACTCCCGTGCGTTTCTTCAGAATCCACTGGTCCACCTTCTCCGCGTCAAGGCACATAAGCGGCCCCCTCCCTGAAAACGCAACGATGTCCTTTCCGAAAGCAGGTGGGACTCTCCCTTTGAACTCCGAGGCGAGCTTGGCGGTGATGTTGTCCGGCCTGGACACATCAAAGGGCTGCCAGTTGGTGATTGGGTCGTAGTCCGGAGTGAACAACCGCCTCCCGCCGACAAGGGCATATTTTCTCATAAAGCCGCAGACCTCCGAACCTCGGTGTGCTGCCGGCCAACCCGGACCCGGCGGCGGATTCAGGCATTTCCCATCGGACAGGCGGTAGGCGCCCGGCGAAGTCACGTTGCCCGCCGCCAGCAGCAGCTTGTTCCCGACCAGAGCCAGGCCTCCCTGAACCGACGGACCTTCCCGCAAATCTCTGTTGAGATGGCCTGAGGTGTTGTTCTGCCACTGGATCCTCCCCGTAATGGCATCGAGAGCGTAAACATGCGTCCCATCGTAGTTGATAATGCCAGCCGCAGCATACGCCACACCGTCCTCCACCAGCACGCCGCTGTTGACCGGCCATGTCGAGGAAAGGGACCCATAGACCATGATCTTGCGCTCGGCCGGCGCCGCCCGGAACCGCCACAACAAACGCCCCGTCGCTGCTTCCAGGGCATAAACGAAACCATCGGCGCAGCCGACGAACGCCTGACCCTTCCAGACGCTGGGCGGCAGCCGAACCTGCCCCGCCGTGAAAAACGTCCAGCGCTCCTTACCTGTCCCGGCATCTATGGCGCGGACCCTGCAATCGTTGCCCCCGAGGAAAATCAGTCCGCCAGCAGTCGTCGGCGGGCTTGGCGAGAAGCGAGCCTTCGGTTGGAACTCCCAACGCTTCTCCACCTCTCCTGGCACATTCGACCGGCTCGAAGAGCTGCGATAATTATCCCCTCGATAAGTAGGCCAATCGCGCTCTGAGCTCACGAACGGGGCGACGACCGAAAGACTGCCTCCGCCGATCTCTAAACGCTGGGCTTCCTTCGCCTCGCGGTTGAACTCGAAATCCCCCGCAGGACACAGCGAGAGCATCCCGATAAGCTGGATGTTACAGTCGCAAGCCCACTGGGTTGTGTGCAGCAGTCCCTCGGCGAGAATGAGCCCATCCATGCACGGTGGGCGAAAAGCGTGAATCACCGTCGGTCTGCCCGTCGCGAGGTCATAACGGGTTGTCCCCTCCCCTCCTTTGATACTCCCTCGGTGGAACAACGAGTCAGGACAGCCGGTGAACCGAGCGCAGGAGCGCTTCGCTATGCCCAGGTCCTTCACGATCCGTCCTGTCAACGGTTCGATCATCTTGCACGAGGGAATGTGCGCATACAGATGTCCCCCTTGAAACAACAGGTTGGTCGCATTGTAAGCGCCCGAAACGGACCACAGAAACTTCCCATCCGTCGCCGATACTGCGACGACGTTCCTTCTCCCCCGACCCCCGAAATAAACCGCTTCCTCCGTGCACAGGCCGTACGGTGTCGTCTTGAACCCGAGACCTCGATCGTTCCGTGCCGAAATGGCAGCCTGAAGCCCCGGGTTATCGTTCTTCCACAGGGGCTTCCCCGACTTCTGATCGAGGCAGCCCACGAACACCCCCTCGCTGTGCAGGAATAACCTGCCGTCGCTCATACATAGCGCACGCGAATCTATCGGCGTCTTCTCCTTGTGCACCCAAAGCACCTGTTTTGTCTGCGGATTTATGGCGATGATCCTGTCGCCGTAACCCCATGGATATTTCTTCTCGTAGTAGCCCCGGGACAGCTCGTTCCAACCCCACGCGCCGGTCGGCCTGTGCCGTTTGACGATCTCGGCTTCATACTCCTTTCCGCCGAGGAGGGCGTAAAGGATACCGTTATCGAGGGCGGTCCATTTCCAGCAACCTCCCCCCGCGACCTCCGGCGGCACAACAATAACGTCTTTCTCCGCCCCGGTCTTTGCGTCGAGCACAAGACACCGCCCGTGCTCCATCAAGTAAAGGACCTCCGGCGTCGCCACGAAGATTGACCGATGAACCAGAAAACCGGTCGGTATTGGGCGAGTCCACAGAACCGTCCCATTATAGGCGTTCGTCGCGTATAAAGTGTTGAGGTAGCGGTTCTCTCGGTCGTGAAAAGCGATATGCCCCGCCGCCCGGAACACCCTCCCCCCCGAAACCACAGATATGGAAGGTATCGCCGAGAACCACGGCAGTGCCAGGAATTGCGTCAGGTACGGCGCCTTAATCACGCTGTCGCTGGAGAACGGATTATTGTCCGGACCATGCTGCCAATGGGTCCAATCGTCCACTCCCTCCGGCACGGGCTTGACCATTTCCGCCCATAGGCGGTGGTCCTCCAACGTTATGCCCGCGCGGACTGCTTTCGCGCCGCGAAGCCATCTCGACAGCTTCCTCTGGCTCAGCTCTGCCTCTCCTTTTCCCGCCGGGTCGGGGCGACCGAGGATCGCTCTTCCCCGAGGTCTCAACACTCTCAGAATCTCCGACGGGGAAATCTTGTCGAGCAGCTCATCGGTGAGCGAGACAGAAATCACAACATCAACGAGGTTGTCGGCGAAGGGCAAACGATCCAAAGGACCTTTCTCTACAATGATGCGGCTGCCGTATAGTCCCGCCTCATTGATGAGCTCGCGTGCTGCATGCACCGCGGACGCCTTCGGTTCTTGCACGTGCACCAGAAGTTCACTCGAACGAGCGAGCTGCAGGACGAACCTGCCATCATCGCACCCCAGCACCGCGCACAGTCCCCGACGAGCGCCTCCATCAGTAACCAGGACCCTCGCCAGAGAGTCTGAATCGCCTGCCTTCATCTCTGCAGCCTTGCCGCCTCCGGCATCGCCAAACAAGCCGATGCCCACGCCGATACAAATAACGAGAAGCACAGTGCCGAATCTCTTGCTTTTCATGGCCTTCTCCTACTCGTTAGAGACGGGAGGTTTTCACAACTTGGGCCTCCCTGATGCTGTTTGAGGTTTTCCGGAGCGCCTGTCGGGAGTTCCGCGATTCTCCCTCTCGCTTTGAGAAACACAGACCCACGCCCTTTCCCCGCCATTTCAACTCAAGGCACACATTATCAGAACCACCGGCGGCTGGCAATAGAGCTTCTTGCCAGGAATTTCTCCAAGAATTTGGCTATATTGGCAGCATCAGTTGGGGATCGGCTCGCGGTTGGGCGTTCCGTTCAGTGGGGAAGCGACCTCAGCGGAAGGAAAACGAGCAAGGAAGGGAAATGAGACGTAGGGAGTGGAATACCAACGCAACTGCCGCTTCATGAGGGCAAAAGAATGGCGCGCCACTCTTCCGGAGTTCCGAACCGGACTTATGCGTATTCGGGAGGCTCTGGATGCTTTTGAGGTAGCTGCTTAGGTGATACAGCCGGGGCAGAATGGGAACACTCCACATGGGCCATCCGAGCCGGGAAGCGATACAAGAGCTTTCAGGGGCACAGCAGCGGTTCGTCGGCTTGCG
>JABMQX010000368.1 GCA_013203085.1 bacterium
TCCTCCCCGGGGATGAGATCCGAGGACGCCGTTTCTTGGACGTTGGAAGTGGAGGAGGACACTTCTCAGCGGTAGCAGCCGCGCGTGGCGCTGAAGTCTGGTCGGTGGATGTGGGCGAGGAACTCCTCGCACAGGTTCCCAAGAAATGCGTAAGCCATCGTGTCATTGGCGACGTCTTAGGTCTGCCGTTTGAGGAGGGGTTCTTCGATATCGTCCCGAATACCAGAGTGATCGAGCATATTGCTGTTCGGCCTTGAGCAGCGAAGGAATTAAGACACGCAGCGTTTTTGCGATAGTCAACGGCGCGAGCAAGCCCAACAGACTGAGGTTCATGCTCATTGTCGGGGCGTTGGAACAGATCGGATCACGACAGTTCCGAGGCTGCGTGATCATTGAAGTTTGAGGTGAGCCGAAAACGAGTGAACATGATTGAAAGAAGGAGTACTGTGACATCCCATAGGGAACTCAGCGACGGTGCCCACTCAAGCTCTTGGCCTTGGAGAGTGTGCCTCGCGGTTGCGGCTTATCTGCTGATTGCGGGCTATATCGTCTTTCTGTGCCGGAGCGAGGTAGGTGATCCTGACGCGGTAGCGTACGTTCAGATTGCGCGACATTATGCGCAAGGCCGCTTGGACCTCGCAGTAAGTAGTTGGTGGGCACCTTTATTCTCTTGGCTCTTGGTCCCAGCCGTGTGGGCGGGAATCGAGCCTCTTGTCTTTGGGAGGATCCTGGGTGTCCTTTTCGGACTTGGGTTTGCACTGGCCGTTGCGGCCGTTGTAAGGGAGATGAAAGGGGATGAACACCGTTCCCTCGCATTCGTAGCAGCTTTGATGCTGGCGCTGATCATGCTGCTTAGGCCCCTGATGCCGGACTTTTTATTAACATGCCTCCTCACCTGGTACTTCGTTCTTTCCGCTCGGTTGCTGAAAAGGTGTTCATTGTCACGGAGCTTCGCGACAGGATTTCTAGGCGGGTGCGCTTATCTCGCGAAAGCGTATGCACTCCCCTTTATAACGCTCCACCTTTGCCTTACTTTCACTATGAGGCGGTGGTTGGTACGACGTGGTCTTGCTGAAGGCCAGGTTCTGAAGCCGTTCGCGATGGCTGTGGCCGGGCTGTTGTTAGTGTGTTTGCCATGGGTAGCGAGAATAAGTGCGCACGACGGTGTGCTCACCATTAGTGGCTCCGGCCGGTACGACCTTATTCCTGTAAGGGCAGCGGGGCTGGGGCCTCTACCCTACAAAGAGCTCCAACGGCTGCGCAGCGGACGGATTACGTCTTGGGAGAATCCGATGGAGGTACCCTACGACTGGCCGTCCGCGTCCAAGGTCCTTGCAGGCGTCAAGTTCCAGCTTGCAACGGTCTTTCGCAACTTTGAGGAAGCGTTCAAGGGAGAAACGGCTGCCGGTTTTGGGATACTGCTCCTTGGACTCTTAGCTCTTACCTTCATTTTGCTTTTTTTGAGGCAAAGCCTGTCAACGACAGAATTCGTTCTGTGCTGTTGGGCTTTTACTTCTGTGGCTATCTACGTGGGCGGTTACATCTTGCTTCATGTCCGGTTGCGTTACTTGTTCCCGGTATCAGGCATTTCGCTTGCTTTGTTTGTCCATGCGCTCGGGTGGCTGCGCAAAAGCAGCGATTTTCATCGCTCTGAGGAACAGGCAGAAGAATGCCCAGCGCTGACCAGACGAATATTTGCGGCCTTTCGAAGGGGCTTGACTGGCCTTTTAGTAGTTTCAATTGGCGGCATGCTCTTGTTCATGATAGCCGGCTGGCATGGGTCAAGAGGCAAAGGTGCACAGGCACATTGGCTTAAGAAGTCGGCCCGCGGGTTCGGTATCACGGGCCGCGTTGCTGCGAACGTGTGGTCGCTCGGTTTATACATGTCATATTGGTCTGATTCCGTTTTTCTAGGCGAGTTCGGTGGTGACTCACCGGAAGCTATCGCAAAGGAGCTGACGCCATTTGGTCAAACGTTCGTGCTGGTCTTCTACAATAAGGCACTCGCTGACAAGTTGGAAAAAGACCCTCTGTTCAAAACGGTTGGTGTCTCCGCTGACCTCTCCGGAAACCAGGTTGTATATGCCTTCGAGTTTTCTTGTTCTCAGGAGTGTTCTACTGAGGGGAAACCGCTAAGGCTGCTGTCGGGACAAACCTCATCCTTAAAAACGGACCACGCCTTTTCCAGCATCTCTTTTGCAACGATGGAGACATCCCAGGGAGGCTCGAAGTAATCGCCGGCCGTGGTGGCCAAGTCGCGGCAGAAGCAAGCGGAGGAGTACAAAGATGAAGCTCATTGTCCAGATTCCATGTCTGAACGAGGAAAAAACGCTACCCATCACAATCAGGGATATCCCTCGCGAGATCGACGGCGTCGATGAGGTTGAAATCCTCGTGATTGACGATGGTAGCACCGACCGAACGGTCGGGGTCGCCAAAGAGCTCGGTGTGGACCATGTAATCAGGAACACAAACAATAAAGGATTGGCGCGAAGCTTCATGGTGGGGTTAGACGCCAGCATCAGGTTGGGCGCTGACATCATCGTCAACACAGACGGCGATAACCAATACCGTGGAGAGGATATCCCGAAGCTCATAGCGCCTATTTTACGAGGTGAAGCAGATATAGTAATCGGAGACCGCCAGACCGAGGACATCGACCATTTCTCGTTCACGAAAAAGAGGCTTCAGAAGATCGGCAGTTGGGTAGTCCGGCACTTATCAGAGACAAGGGTCAAAGACGTGACGAGCGGTTTTCGAGCGTATAGCCGAGAAGCGGCGCTCCAGATGAACATTGTCTCTGACTATTCGTATACTCTCGAGACCATTATTCAGGCAGGCAAAAAGCATCTCGCTGTGGCGAATGTGCCCGTCCGAACAAACCATAAATTAAGGGAATCCCGGCTTTTCAAAAGTATCCCCCTGTACATTCGGAAGTCTGTTATAACTATAATACGCATGTATGCCATGTTCCAGCCCTTGCGTGTGTTCTTCCTCATAGGGGGAATGCTCTGTCTTGCAGGGTTAGGGTTGGGCCTCCGATTTCTCTACTTCTATTTCTTCACCCAATCTGCGTCCGGACATATTCAGTCAGTCATTCTGTCCGGCGTGCTGCTGATTATCGGGTTCCTTGTCCTGATGATCGGGCTCGTAGCTGATGTGATCTCGTTCAATAGGAGACTTATCGAGGACGTTCTTCTAAGAGTGAAGAAGATGGAGCGGTCCCAGTCAAAGTAGAGCTTTCAGAGCCGTCAGTAGGGCCAAGTTCAAAGCGAAGAGAGACTTTTCGGGTTTATCGGCGTAGAATGGTGCTCAGGCAAGAGGGTGACATGATTCACGTTTTCATAGGCACTAAAGCACAGTATGTTAAGACCGCGCCGCTCCTTCGTCTCATGGACGAACGGGGGATTCAGTACAACTTAATAGACTCGGGACAGCATGCGAGGTTGTCTGAAGCCCTCCGACAAGAACTTCGCGTTAGACCTCCTGATGTCTTTCTTAGGTCAGGGGGTGACATCTCGACTGTTGGCCAGTTGCTGGGCTGGTTCATTAGGCACCTTTTTCTCATCGCCTTCGCGCCACGAAGAATATTCAAGAATGTGTTCAGAGGCGAAAACGGCATCTGCATCGTTCATGGAGATACCCCCACTACCCTGTTATCCGTTTGGATGGCAAAACGGGCCGGATTGAAGGTGGCTCACATTGAGGCGGGCTTACGGTCTTTCAGCTACATTAACCCTTTCCCTGAAGAGCTCATCCGCATCATCGCAATGAAGATGGCAGACGTCCTCTTTGCCCCCTCCGCTTGGGCTGCAGGTAACCTGAGAACGATGAAAGTGAGAGGGCGGGTGGTGAAAATCGAAGCCAATACCGGTGTTGAAGCCATGTTTTTCTCGATGAAAAAGGACGCGGACCTCGATGTCCCCAAGGGCGACTTCGGGTTGTTCACAATCCACAGGGTTGAGACTATCCTCAGCAAGAAACGACTGGCGTCCCTCGTCGGCCTCGTTGCCGAGGTCTCGAAGTCTTACCTCATCATCTTCGTTGTGCATGAGCCCACGAGGATACGCCTGGAGAAAGCAGGTTACTATTCTTTGCTTAAAGCGCAGAAAAACGTTCTCCTTCTTCCCTTGCTCCCCCACAACGACTTCCTGCATCTTCTCAGAACGGCGAGTTTTGCTATTACGGACGGCGGCAGCATCCAGGAAGAATGCGCATACTTGGGTCTTCCCTGCGTGGTTCTTCGAAAGAGAACAGAAAGAAGGGACGGTCTCGGCCGTAATGCCATGCTCGCGGGTCTCGACCGCGAGAAAGTCATGCGGTTTCTGGCGAACCTCTCGAAATACAGAAAGCCGCCCTTGTCTCAGGAGGTTTCACCATCTCTACAGATCCTTCGTTGCCTCAACGACGTCACAAGGGCCCAGAAATGCGTAGCACTACACGACTGAGGCTACACGCCCCGCCAAAAGCTGGCCGCCTCGCGGAGATCTCAGTTGCACTGCGGGCTCAGGTTCTTCTGGGCCGTTGGCTCGCGCGTATGGCTGACTGGTTCACGGTAGGAACGCATCCCGAAGCCCGTACAGTGGTTCATGGCAGTTACTACACGACAAATGTCGGAGATCTGGCTATAGGGGTCACGATACAGAGCGAACTGAGGCGACGGGGACTTCAAGCAATCCTGGTCAGTAGGTTCTTTCACTCGACAAGCCGTTTTGAACTTCTTGTTTTTGGCGGTGGAGGCGTCATTTACGAGGAGTACCCCGGCAACCCTTTGCTCAGAACTCGGCCGTCGAGGAATGCGGACCGCGCCATTTGCCCCGGCATTGGCGCCCCTCCCGCATTGAAAAATAAGATTCCGAAAGCTTGTATGAGGCATGGCCACTGCATGTTACCTCATGGTTCGAAAGCAACAGAGTAAACACTAGTCCTGTTGGTTCGCAGGTGCCGTAAGAGTACAAGATTTGCATAGCCGGCAAGCACGGAGAGCGCAGTCTAACGTGAAAAATATCGCATACATTTCCCGAGCAATCTCGCCGCCCTGGGATGAAGGGAGCAAGAATTTTGTGTACTCTCTCTCAGCTTTCATTCGAGATTACCGGGTGTTTCTACTGACCTCTCGGCAAAATACGCAGGAGGTTAAGTGTCCGAACATAGAAATGATCAGACTATATCGACGCAGCGACCTGGATGCCTGCGGTAAGATGAGACTGGCATTCTGGTTGCTAACGGCCCGTCGCAAGATTGACTTAATACATGCTTTTTTCACGCCTCGGCGCCTAACGGCAGCGGTACTCAAAGCAGCAGCTCGCCGACACGGTGCGCGGTTCGTTCAGACGATCCCCACTTTGCCTGATCAAGAAAAACTCAGCTATCGGTCCTTCTCTCACGCCGAGGCTTTGGTAGCGATGTCGGATCACACATTGGGCCGCCTTCGACGGATTGGCTGCGAGCGTGCGCGAAGAATCTATCCAGGCGTCGACATTGATCGCTTTTCCCCACATGTTGAAACGGACTCACTCCGAGGCCAGCTTGGGATTGCTCGGAACTGTCCGGTGGTCCTCTACGCGGGCGAATACAGCCGATTAGGTTCTTTTTATAATCTGTTGAGCTGGGTCCCCGAAGTTGCCCGGCACGTCCCAGATGCCAAGTTCATATTCGCGGTCCGGATTAAACGCCGAAGGGATCAACAGATCGAGAATCGGGTCAAGCGTCTTCTGCGGGACAAGCGCCTCTCGGAAAAAGTCATTCTTCTGAATTTCGTCAGGGACATGCCAGCCCTACATCGCCTTGCCACAGTCCATGTTTTCCCAGTTGACCGAATGTCCGGGAAGTTCGACCTACCCATGGTTCTATTGGAGGCCATGGCCTCAGGGCGGCCCATTGTCACTTCGGATAATGTCCCCTTGGGCGAGCTGTTCAGAGGAGACATAGGCTTCCAAATACCGTACAAAGATATCTGCCGCTGGAGGGATGTGCTCGTTCGTCTTCTCAGAGACGAAGTGCAGTGTCGCCAGATGGGGGATGAAGGCCGACGTGTCGTGAAGGGTTGGTTCGACATAAAAGCCGTCGCCAAGGAGTACGAGGCGTTGTACAAGGAGGTTATATGATTGAAGCGAAGGTTGGAGAGACGAAGAAAGAAGTGTTTCTTGCGGAGCCTGGAGAGGATGCGACCTTGGCGTGTGTGCCCCGCAACGCTCTACGCCAACCCAAAGGACTGGCGACAACGGACCAGGTTAGGCGCGCATACGATGTCATGAGCGTGGACTATGACACGGGGAGGGACAGGAGCCTGTACTTCCGCATCATCGAGGCTATTGAGGCTAAGTCTATTTTCGAGAATGTGAGCTTCGCTTGCCCCGTAACCGTACTTGAGGTGGGCTGCGGGACGGGGCGCTTTATTGAACTTGTGTCCCGAGAGGCTAAAAGCACAGTTGTCGGTTTGGACTACAGTCCTCGTATGCTAGAGGTAGCCGCAGCGAAACCTTACAGCACCGTACGGGCGAACATCGCCTTGGTGAATGGCAAGGCGGGGGCACTGCCCTTCAAGAATGGGTCCTTCGATCTAGTCTATTCGTTCAAAACCCTGCCCCATGTTCAGGATACCGTCAAGGCCGTAGGCGAAATGGCAAGGGTTGCGAAGAGAAGAGGAGCGGTGATACTGGAATTCTATAATTCGCTGAGCCTAAGCAGACTGGTCAGAAGATTTGGCTTCCTGACCAAGTGGCACACTCCTGCAAAGGCCAAGAGAATCGCCGAAGGCGCGGGTCTCACGGTAAAGAGGGTCTACGGCGCACGAACTGTCATTCCTGCCGGGCTCGTGTGTGACGTTCCATTTCTTTCGACTGCACTGCGAAGGCTAGAGTGCTCGATTTCCGCAACGCGTCTTGCAAAGCTTTCCGGGTACTACATTCTCGCTTGTCAGAAAAGGCGCTGAGCGAAACCGAGCACGGTTGCGAGATGCTCCGCGCATCATAGGTATGTTTGGCCACCGACACCATGCAAGGACGTTTCTTGCCGCAAGGGCGTTGTCAACACGTTGTCATGAGCAGGAGCTTGCCTGAATCGCCTCCTTAACGGGAGTCGCGACGGCCCGTCCGTGCAAGGTGTTTTGCGCCCTTGGTACGTCTTCCATAGGTCCCCGTTATAACCGCATGGCTTCTTTGTTATGGGACAGGCCAACACTCGGCGACTGCGGGTCACCCGACCCGAGTTGCTGCTCTTAAGGGGGCATGGCAACACTCATTTTCAATTGTGTACAAACTCGCTCGCTGACAACAGGGCCTTGCCATTTATTGACCTCAGAAGAGAAGACGGGCCTTGGTCGCCGTCCTTTTCGGACCCAGACAGCAATCGTGAGCGTATCCCACAGAAGAAAGCTCTTGCAAGCAGGAACTTTGGCGTCATCGTCGAAGCTCTGCAAGACTCCGGGAAGAAGGAGGAGGTTCTGAAGAAGTGTCAATAACCCCGTTTCCCACGTCACTGGAACAGGGGAAGAAGGAAAGAAGCCGGAGGCTCAGTTACGGCTTGAGCCTTGCGCTGAGAGGCTTAGGCTATCTGGTTATCTTGGCTATGTTCTACTGGTTCTTCCGGAGGATGACCCGCAATCCCGCCGATTGGGAAAAGCTGAGGGATACGAGTCTGACGTGGGTGCCAGTTCTTTTTGGCTTGATAACTTGCTTTGCCTTTCTAAACGGTCTTGTGACGAGAACGCTCGCCAAAGGTTTCTCGATCTCCTTGTCCTTCCTCGACTGGTTCGGCCTCGCCGTGGCCAATACGTTTCTTAACTATCTCCCGCTGCGAACAGGGCCCCTCTTCAAAGCCGGCTATCTGAAGGCCAAGCACGGACTTGACTATGCCAAGTTTGGCTCCATGTTCGCAGCTTCCTATGTTCTCTTGGTTGGTGTCAGCGGCGTGACCGGATTGGGCGCCACGGCCGCTCTTGCTTCCGGAGCGGGAGACGGGACCCGGCTCTGGTTTCTTGTGGCGTTTTTTGCCATCCTCGCCGCGGTTTCATTTGCGTTTTTCTTCGTCCCCGCGTTTTCCTCTGAGAAGCCGGCACTGCGGTTTCTCGTCCGAGTCCTGCGAGCGTGGGCTCAGCTTCGGGGTCAGAAACGAACAGTCGTGACACTTGTAGGGATCACGCTTCTGATTCTCGGGACTCTTGCGTGCCGGATTCTTTTGGTATTTCACATGTTAGGCCACAGAATATTGATCGCCCAGGCGGTCATTCTGGGCAACTGCACCATAATCGGCGTATTCGTCTCTTTCATGCCCGGTGGTCTTGGGACGAAGGAGGGCCTTTTCATCATCGCCTCAAGAATTCTCGGGCTGGACCTGGACGTTTCCATATTCGCCGCCGCCTTGGACCGCCTTGTCGCGATGGCGTGGGTGATGATTCTTGGCCCACCATTCTCTTTGGCTCTCTGGTCTCGCGTTCGCAAGCTCAAGGCGGCGCCAGCACCCGTGATAACACCCAATGACGAGTTTTTGCCTGGCTCCGCACCACTTGAGCCGTAGCGGTATGGGCGTCACCGAGGCAGCTAGCAATCCAAGCAAAGGAACATAAGTGACGGACCTCTGGCAGAAGACGCTTTTCTACGAACATCTTGCGGCCCGGTACGAATGGGAGAGGTTTTCCAACAAATACGAAACCGTCCGCCGCCTGCGGCTTGTTTTTGGCAAGCTTCTCTCTATGAATGAGATCCGAGGACGCCGTTTCTTGGACGCTGGAAGTGGAGGAGGACACTTCTCAGCGGTAGCAGCGGCGCGTGGTGCTGAGGTCTGGTCCGTGGATGTGGGCGAGGAACTCCTGGCACAGGTTGCCAGAAGATGCGTAAGCCGTCGTGTCATCGGCAGCGTTTTGTGTCTCCCGTTTGGAGATGGTTTTTTCGATCTCGTCCTCTGTACTGAGGTGATTGAGCATACTCCTGACCCGCTGCAAGCAGTCCTGGAACTGACACGCGTGGTCAAGACAGGGGGCCTTTTGGTTATCACAACGCCCTGCAAAATGTGGCAGCCGGCGGTGAGGCTGGCTTCGATTCTCAAGCTGAGACCTTTCCACGGCTATGAGAACTTCCTTTGGCCACGCCAGTTGATTCAGGCTGTCGTCTCACAAGGTTTCCGGATCGAGTGGAGTGGGGGATTCAACTTTTGCCCGATTTTCAGCGAACGGCTATCCACGCTCTTTCGAGTATGTGATGCGTGGTATGGCGGGCGATTCCCGTGGTTGATGGTGAATCATGGCGTCCGGGCCCGTCGGCTTTGACTGTGAATGCCAGAGGGAAGCTCGCAAGCCGACACTGCACGTGTTCAAGATGGATTACAGGAGGTTCGGGCACATGGTCCGGTGCGAAGGAGCCTTGAAGTGAAAGCTTACACCGACCGCGACCCGAGGATGTTGGAACTCCGATGTTATACTTAGTATGCGGATACCTGGTTCTATTCATCATCCGTCCCTTTGAGAACTGGGACTTTGGGGCTATTCGTATCGAGAGGATCTACGGCATCTTTATGCTGTCGGCTTTCCTCCTTTCTCGCCAGAGGCAGAACATTCGTTGCCCTCAAACAACCGCCGTGTTCGCCTTCTTGGGCGCCATTGGGATATCCTTCATCTTTTCTTACGTGCCCGACCTCGCCTGGGTGCCGTTTTACAAGTACGCTACGCTCGTACTGTTCTACGTGGTCATCCTGGGGACGATGAATAACGAGGACAAGCTTCGGACTTTCGTCTTGGTGTATATCTGTGCAATGGCGGCATACCAGCTATTGTCCCTCAGGGAGTACCTGTTCTTCGGTCGCGGGAGTTGGGATGGAGGAATATGGCGCATGGTCGGCTACGACCGAACGTTTGGGGGACCCAATTCCGTCGCGGCGAGCATTGCCTATTCCATGCCCTTTTTGCTCGGGTTGCTGAGAGGCAACCCCCGGGGGCGTATCCGTTTGGCTGTTGCTGCCTACAGTGTTCTCGGGTTTGCCTGCATCGTCCTGACCGGCTCAAGATCAGGTCTTCTCGCCTATTTCTTCGTCTGGCTACTCTACATCCTCAGCCTGCCGGGGAAGCGAAAACTCTATACTGTCGTGACGTTCTGCACTTTCCTTTTGGTTGCCTGGCAACTGGTCCCCTCTGAGAAACAAGCAAGGTTCCGGACCCTTTTGGGGGACCACATGAATGAGGGAGAACGAGGCTCAGCCGAAGGCCGGATAAGAGGCAGCGGTTTCTTTCTCGGACTTCGAATGTTCCAGGACCGTCCTCTCTTCGGTGTTGGCATGGGCTGCTTCCCCAGATACCAACGTGAGCAATTCGGAGGGAGTCTGGCGGAATCCCACAATCTCTATGGCGAACTGATCGGCGAGCTCGGTATGTTGGGGACGCTCGCTTTCGCCTGTCTCGTCGCCATCATCTTCAAAAACGCAGTTTTCGTCACGAGAGAGGTCCGGAAAGGGAATATCCCACGGGCCTCGCCGTCCGCCTGGGTCGCTTGGGCGATAATCGTTATGCTCTTACTCCTCCTTTTCGAGGGGTGGGCAAGCCACAATCTCGATCGCTATAACTGGCTTTGGGCCGCAGCCATGGGAGTTGTGGTGAAGAAATTCGCGTTACGCAAAGAGAACAGTGAGAAAGCAGATAGCCCCCTTGGCGGAGAGCAACACCAGGGACACGTTTTGCAGGGAGGAATGGCGAGCCAGAAGCACTGATACGGCGGGGCGTATTCTGTAACACGTGCGGAGGCCATCTCCCGCACCGAGAGGTCCGCTGTCAACTTGCCAACTATGCGAATGGGCGGAGTATGCACGGCGCAATGTCATTTGCGCTCAGAATTGGCATACGGGCCGCCGAAAGTGAGCTGGATCGCACGAATTCTCTCAAGGGAATAGCGTCCATCAGCCCTGCCAATGTCTTGAGTCGCGGGCGGTTTAATCCCTATCCTTAGCTACTACCCGATGTGTATGAATGGACATCGTCCCATCCCTTTTCTGTCCCCGCGTCTCGCTTTCCGGCGTGAACGGTCTAATTCGGCCCCCTATCGCATACACTGAGGGACATGCGGTTTGTCGCTCCAGAGGAGCCTTCCACTGAATCGTATCGCAAAATGAGGGATGAGAACTGTGGCGAACGCACTTTTGGCCTCCGGCAAGAGGTATCTCAAGCTCCTCGTGGCGATTCTTCTCCGCTACCTCGGAGTGTACCGTTTAGAGAGGCTTTTCCTGTCCCGATCCGGCGGGCTCATCTTGGCCTTCCACAGAGTCGTTCGGGAAGGCGAGATCGGTCATTCGCTCGATCCGCAGATGTATGTGACAACGTCTGTGTTTCGCGGCCTACTCCTTTTTCTTCACAGGCATTACGATGTTGTTACTCTGGTGGACCTCTCAGAGAAAGTCGAATCGAAAGCACCTCGGCGAAAACCGCTTTGTGCACTCACCTTCGACGATGGATATATGGATAACTACACGAACGCATTTGCCATCTTGAGGGAAATGCAAATGCCTGCGACCGTCTTCCTGACAGCCGGATTGATCGGCACCACGCGGCTCCTCTGGAACGACGCAATCTCAATCGCCTTTGCGAGCATCTCACAAAGCCCTCGTGCCAAAGGGCAGCTCCGCCGACTTCTCTCCACAGGTGAAGCTTCCTCGACTGAGTGCAGGCACTGGCAAAGAGCCATAGAGGATTCTTCCGTCAGATCAATCGTCGAACAATTGAAAACCTGGCCCCATGCCAAAATCCGGGCTCTTATATCGAAATTGGAGCCTTATGTGATCTCTGCCGGGGCACAAGGCAATACATGTCGCATGCTCACCTGGAGCCAGGTCCGCGAGATGCGGGCGGCGGGGGTCTCTTTTGGGTCTCATACACTTTCTCACTGCATTCTCACAGTCGAAGACGGGCAAACCGTTCGGCGAGAAATTCAACAGTCCAAATCTCTTATCGAATCAAAGCTCGGCTCACCTATAGACACCCTGGCTTATCCCAACGGCGAGTACAACGAAAAAACCATCCGGATCGCTCGTCAAGCCGGTTTTCGGATGGCCCTCACTCTTCAAAAGGAATATGTCTCCGTCCGCTCCAATCCGATGCGCCTGGGTAGATTCCTTATCAACCAGCGGGATGTTGCCTCTTCTGCGGGGCACTTCTCGAGCGCTCTGTTTGGGTACGAAAAAAGCAGGTTCCTTCTTTACACCAAGCGTCTCGTTCAAGGTTTCCTGCGGGGAAGAAGTGAAAAGAGAACGTAAAATCAAAATCCTGTTCATGATTGACTATCTCGCTAACCCGCACGGCGGAACCGAAACGCAGCTTTTCCATATCCTGCATCGCCTTGACCGCTCTCGGTTTCAGCCTTTCCTTTGCTGCCTTTGGCCCACCCCGTGGATGCAAAACCACGTCGCTCCTTGTGACCACACTGTTCTTTTCCCAAAGCCGATCCGCTGGTTCTCCACTCCTTTCTCCATAATACGACTCCGTAACTTCCTCCGATCCGAGCGGTTCGACATCGTCCACACATTCTTTCCCACTTCTAACGTCCTCGGAGTCCTGGCGGCTCAGCTCTCCTCCGTCCCAACAATCCTGAGTTCCAGAAGAGATCTGGGCTATTGGAAGAAATCGCGAGATACGATCACCCTCCGTGCGGTTCGAAACATGGCAACGTGTTATCTCGCCAATTCCTACGCAGTCAAAAGGCAGACCGCCGCCAGCGAAGGAATAGTTCCACACAGAATCATGGTCGTTCACAACGGCGTTGATGTCCGTGCGTACGGGAAAGATTTTCAGAAGGAGGCCGCAGCCGTCAAAATGAAGTACCATGTGCCCGAGGATTCCTTCGTCGTCGGAGCCGTCGCCAACTACCACCGAAGAGTCAAAGGCATCCAGCACTTTGTCGAGGCGGCGAAACTTGTCGCCGCTGAGATGGCGAACGTCTTTTTCTTCATTGTTGGCTCCGGCCAAGCCGGGCAAGAAAGTGCCCTACGCCGCCGCATCGGTGAGCTTGGTCTGGATTCGCGCTTCATCCTCGCCGGACCCCAGGAAGATGTCAGACCCTTCTTGTCCATGTTCCATGTGGGGGTCCTGCCATCATTGTCCGAGGGCTTCTCCAATTCTTTACTGGAGTACATGGCTGCCGGACTTCCCTCTGTGGTTTCCGACGTCGGGGGAAACAGAGAAGCCATCGCCGACGGCCAGTCCGGGTTTCTGGTCCGCCCTGGTTCGCGTCGCGCTCTTGCCGAAAAAATCGTTCTCCTTCTCAAAGACCTCCAGCTCAGGGAGCGCATCGCCATGAATGCCAGGCGCACCGTCAAGGATCGGTTCTCCGCTGAGCGGATGGTCGCTGCAACAGAAAGACTCTACGAGAACTTGGCTTCTCGCGGGCCCCACAAAAGGGGAGCAGAAAGACACCAGTCGGGCCGCTTTGATCGCTTTGCGGAAGCAACAGGAATGAGTGGAGGAAGTGATTCATGAGCCTGACAGTTGAAGCAATCAGCTCAATAGGTCGCCTCGAAAAGCTGCGGGATGAGTGGAACTCCTTGCTGAGTCGTTCCCCGGCAAAACATTTCGCCCTCACGCACGAGTGGCTCTCGACCTGGTGGCGAGTTTTCGGAGAGGGCCACAAGCTAAGAGTTGTAACAGTCAGAAGAAACGGCGAGCTGCGCTGCGCCGCTCCCCTTATGGAATCGAAAATCAAGCTGTTCGGCTTTTCTCTGAAACGCATAGGCTCGTTCAATAACTTCTATAACCCTGTATGCGACTTCATCCTGTCTGCGGACGCCGAGCAGGCTATACAACTGATCTGGAAGCATCTCCAAGATAATCCCAGGGCGTGGGACTTTGTCGAGGTCCAGCCCTTCCCTATGCCGTCGCAATCCCTTCGCGAGCTTGAAAAAATCGTAAATCGCGCTGGGTTTCGGTTCGGCATCCGCGAATTGGCACCCAGCCCCTTCGCCGACACCTCAGGGACTTGGGACTCCTATCTTGCTGGCAAAACGTCAAGTCGCAGGAAGAAGTGGAAGAGACTCGAAAAGAAGGCGGCTGAGAAAGGAGGCGCATCTGTACTCGGCATAAGAGGTGTCGAACAGCTTGATCATTACTTAGCGATAGCCTTCCGAATCGAGGCATCAGGCTGGAAAGGGCGAGCGGGAACAGCCGTCATTCAGGACCCGCAGGCTCACTCCTTCTACAAGTCTTTCGCCCGCCTGGCAGCTCGGAACGGATGGTTGTCGCTCGATTTCCTTGTTTTGGACAACGAGCCCGTTGCATTTACCTACGACGTTGTGTTCGGTGGAACACGGTACGCCCAAAAGATCGGATACCTCGAAAAATGGTCGTCCATCGCTCCCGGGAAACTCCTCAAGAAGCGGTCGATCGAGAGGTGCTTCCGCGATGGCGTGTCCCGATACGATTTTCTGGCCCCCGGCACGCCGTTGAAGCTCGAGTTCGCCACCGGGGCAGAGCGACGTTTCAGACTGCGTATCTACAACCGAAACGTCAAGGGTTTCATCCTGTTCGCGACCAACTGCATTCTAAACCCTCTGTTCAAGAAGCTCATGTCCGTAGCTCAATGCCGAACTCCCGCTGACCTGTGGCGGCGTATGATTACAGCTTTCAGGGATAACATATTCGA
>JABMQX010000369.1 GCA_013203085.1 bacterium
ATCCTCGGATATGATTACACGATCACCGAGGCGGTCTCCCTCACGTCGGTGTCCCCAACCAAACATCTTTCTCCGGACGACGCTGACCCTATCCTCGAGGCAAAGGTCAACGATTCGGATAAGACCGCCGAAATCTGGGTGGCAATCAAGCCGCCCGGTCTGGACCTCGGAGAACCCCCGCCCGGAGTCTCCGAACAACGGGAACTCGCTGTCCCCCGGCTTGATTTCGATTCCCAACCGGAGACCGGCACCTTCTGGCTCTATGACTTCGACAAAGGAGGCTTTTCCGGATTCAACGCCCCCGGACGTTACGAAATCCTGTACTTTGTCAAGGACGCGGAGAGCGGCGGCGTTTCGGTCCTGAAAATGTCCTTCGTCTATCGGAATGTCAACGCCGGCGACGAGCCGCCCCAATCGTTTGACCTTCTCGCGCCGGAGAACGGCTCGACTCAAAGCACGGCTTTGTTCCTCGACTGGCAGGATAGCAGCGACCCCGAGGACCAAATCGTGAGCTACACCGTCGAAATCTCCACCGACCCTTCTTTCACACAACCACAGTTCGTCATCGAGGCCATTGACGGAAGCGGAGTGATGATTGACGACTTGGTCGGACTGAGCGACCTGACTTCCTATTTCTGGCGAGTTATCGCCCTGGACCCGAACGGCAACCGCACCTTCAGCTCGCAGACCGGGAGTTTTCAGACGAACAACACGAACGGTTGGGGCAATTACAACGTCCTCACCGAGATCGTGCGAAATCGCAACGACCCCTCGACGTGGCCACCCGGCTCTTGCATCGAGATACAACCCTACATCGGCAAAGTGTACAATCACTATTACAGCGCCATGGTGCCTTTGGGCACTTATTCCGTTGACTCGGAAGCTCCGCAGTTTTCCCAGGAGCATGATGACGTGGAGGTTATCGAGGAATCGCCGACGACGGTCCTTCAGCTCCCCGAACCGGACCCGGGCGCGGCCTCCGGAACGGTGCAGAACTCAGGCACGTCATCCCCCATTCGCGGAGCGACGGTCCGTTTGGAAGTGATTAGCGGCATCCTTTCCGGCACCGAGTTCGTCGCCTGCTCAAGCGATGATGGCGGTTTTCATGTCCCCGACTTGTTCGGAGCCGTTGACTACGAGATCACTATCGAGAAGAACTTCTACACCCCGTACCAGAGCACCTTCAGCCTCGCCGCCGGTGAAAACAAAAACCTCGGGACACTCCAGATAGGATTTGACGACGTTGACGCCGACGGACTGCCCGATAGTTTCGAGCAGGCGATTGTGGATGGCGACCCTGAAGACCAGATAGAAGACATCTGGGACGTCTCCGGCGACGATGATTTCGATGGCGACGGAACGACAAACGGGGCGGAATGCGACGCTTCGACCGACCCAACCTCCCCGGAATCCTTCCTCCGAATAACCGCCATATCTGAGGAAGGGAACGGCGACGTGACGATAACCTGGGCGAGCGAATCGGGAGTTTATTACGACATTTATTACACAGACGACCTCGACGCCTGGTTCAACGCCGATGGCCCCATAGCCGCCTCCGAAACGGGGAACACCTCCTGGACGGACGACGGCTCCGGCGCCTCTCCGCCGCCGCAGGAAGCAGGCAAAAGGTTTTATCGCGTGCAAGTCTATTGAGCACAACTTGCCTGTGCGAGAACCCCCCGATTAAGCCGATCTGCCCCGAGCTAACCAGCCGCCTCCACACCGACGACAAAAAACTGAACAAAATGCGGCACTGCTGAGTCGAACATACACAACGGTAATTCTGTGCCCAAAAACGCTGTGTAAGTGAGGGGAACAGTATGTCTCCGACGGCCGGTCGCGACGTTTTCCCCCTAAACCGGAACGGCGCTCTTATCGTATAATACTGTAAGATAGCGAAGTAACCAGCAGCTCGGTCGCGACAGACAAGCCAGAAGCACAAAGTGCTTTGACAAAGCGGCTCCAGAATGCGAAACTTATATAGAGCAGGACCGGCCAAAGCCCAGCCCGTTCGGCTGGCTTTCCCAACCTGCTTTTAGTATGCAACTCATTTGGCTCGACAGGGGTGAAAGCTGGCAACATTCCCCAAACGAGCGGAACCATGGATAAAGCTGAGAAGGGACGGTTGTGTGAGACGAAATATTTGCTTGCTGGCGGTGCTTGCAATTGTGGCGTCGGGGTGCACCCCCACACGCTACAGGGAATCGGCTGACGAGGACACCTATCAAATCATCCAGCAGAAACAGGAAGAGGTCTTCGGAGAAGCTGAAGCCGATTTCACTATCAAGAAGCAGCCCCTGCCGGAGTTCATGCGAGGGGCGGATGGCGAAGGTGAACCGCAACCGAGGCCGGCGGATGCGCCAGTATCGCTGGAACTCTCGGAGGAGACTCTTAGCTTGCTCGATGAGGAAAAGGGAGAGCTTGCGACGCTACAGAAGATTCTCTCCTCGGAGATTACGGACGAGAGAATTGCAGCGCTCGACGACATAGAACTTACCGTTCTGCTGAAGCTCTCGTACAATGAGCTCGCTGAGCTCATAATCCCCACGCCGCCCAACGCCGTGAAGCTGACGCTGGCTCAGACGCTGGAGCTGGCGGTGGCCAGCAGCAGGCAATTTCAACAGCAGAAGGAACGACTTTTCTTGAGCGCCTTAGGGTTAACCCTCCAAAGGCACCTGTGGCGTCCCCAGCTTGGCTTGACAGGCTCAGCCACAGGGAAAAAGGAGGGCGAAGAAAAATCTATCGGCGCCGAAGGCAGATTCTCTCTGGGGCAACTGCTGTCCAGCGGAGGGCAGCTTGCTTTGAACCTTGGCACCAACTTTGCCGAGTTTTTCACGGGAGATCGCAGGCGGGCCATAAGCTCTCTCCTATCATTCACTTTCACGCAAAGTCTGCTGCGGGGAGGAGGCCGACTGGTGGCCACGGAGAACCTGACTCAGGGTGAGAGGAACGCAGTATATGCCGTAAGAGACTTCACGCGGTTCCGACGGGAGTTTTCCGTGCAAGTGGCCCAGAGCTACTACCAGGTACTCGAGAACAGAGACAACCTGATCAACAACTTCAGTAACTACATAACCCTGCGGAAGAATGTGATAAGGTCTAATGAGATGCTCATACAAGAGCACGCGAATGTCACTTCCCTTGACGTGGACGAGGCAAGGCAGGACGAATTGGAAGCCAGCAACGCCTGGATTTTCGCCCTTCAGGACTATCTCGACGCGCTTGACGCGTTCAAGATTACTCCCTTAGGGCTCGCCACAGATGCGCCGATAGTCTTAGACGAAAAGGAACTGCAGATCCTGACTGAGAAGGCAGAAGCGGGCCTGCCCCCACCCAGGGTCAGCCCAGAAGAAGCGGTGTCACGAGCACTTGCCAGCAGGCTCGACCTCCTCAGTGCAGAGGATGCCCTGGAGGACAGCGAGCGAGCCGTGGCCCTCGCGCGCGATGCCCTCCGAGCGGGGCTGGACATTTCGATATCGTCCAGCGCCGATACCGAGCCGGAGACAAAAGCCCTGAAGTTCCGCTTCAATGAAAGCCCTTACACCGCAGGCC